>JALTBU010000259.1 GCA_027008345.1 Nautiliaceae bacterium
ATAAGTCCGTTAAACACTAAAAATACTCCTCTATTAATTCTTTTACAATTTCAGGATTTGTCTCTTCATTGATTTTACTTCTAAATTCGCTGGCGTTTGCAATTCCTTTTGAATATTGATGCAGATGCTTTCTAAAAAGAATTACTCCATAATCCCCATACCATTTAATCATTTGATTGAAATGTTCAAGCAGCACTTCTTTTTTTTGCTTAGGAGTTATTTCACCGCTTTGTTTCATTTCAAGGAAAATCCAAGGTTTTCCAATTGCTCCCCTACCAATACTTACACCTTTTGCTCCGGTATATTCAAGAACAAATGTTGCTTTTTTAAAATCAGTAATATCTCCGTTTGCAATTACAGGAATATTCACAGCTTCAACTACTTTTTTTATCTCATCGTAATTTGATTTTCCTTTATACATCTGTTTAACAGTCCTGCCGTGAACTGTTAAAAATTGAATTCCAAGGTCTTCAAGCAGTTTAGCTCTCTCAGTAGCTACGCTTTTATCAAATCCGAGTCTTATTTTAGCACTTACCGGTTTTTTGGATGTTTTTACAATAGCTGAGATTATCTCTTTTAATTTTTCTTTGTTTTCATCTTTAAGCAAAACCCCGCCAAATCCGCTTCTTATGGCTTTTTTTACAGGACAGCCTAGATTAATGTCAATTCCGTCAATTTCATTATTTTCATTTATAATTTCTACCGCTTTTATGGCATTTTCTGTATTGTTTGCGGCAATTTGTATAAAATAAGGGGATTCAATGGGGGATTTTATCATCATTTTTTTTGTTTTTTCATTGTTGAAAGCTATGGCATTGACATTTATCATTTCAGAAAATGTCATATCACATCCAAATTTTTTAACTACGCTTCTAAAAGGAAGATCTGTATAACCCGCAAGCGGAGCAAGAAAAAAAAGAGGTTCAGATGATTTTAGCAGATTTGATATATTCATCAATATCTTCTTTTATTCCTGATTCTTTTAATTCTAAGAAATATTTGAAAAATTGTAAATTATTTGCTTCAATTATCTCTTTAGCAAGTTCAAGATGTTCGTATTTTAATGCAAGGTAAGCCTCTGCCCATTTTAGAGGTTTTAAAAGTTCAAGCTCTTCATCTGGGGATTTTTTGCCATAAAGTTCTCTTGCGATTTCAATTTCTTCGCTTG
>JALTBU010000260.1 GCA_027008345.1 Nautiliaceae bacterium
AACATACCTGTTGCAAGACTTATTATTGCTTTATGTGCTTCATCATATCTTTTTTTATTATTTGTCAAAGCTCTTTCCCTTCGTGTCACTTGTAACTCCTTATCATCTTTAGTTTTTCTAATATAATCCCATCTACCTTTTGGATTATAATTTTCTATTACCCAATTGTATATACTTTTAGCCTTTGCAAGAGGTGTGCTAATACCTTTTTTATGTCCCATTACATCATAACCAATCATTGCAAGTTCTTTACAATAATCAAGCGTTAAAGCATTTTTTCCGTTCTCTTTTACAAAGTCATATACTTTAAATCTTAACCAATCAAAGAATGCGTCGTCGCTTTCTTTGTATTCTGTAGCACTTGCAAGCAGTTCTAATGCTTTATAATCGTTTCTATTTGTTTTATTTAAACTTTCTAAATAAGGGGCAATATCATCTCTTAAATTATAAGCATTCAAATGAATAATATCGTTATCGTTTAGCTTTGCAATATTAATCCAGCCTATCCATTCAATTCTTAGAACTCCGACTTTTTCAAGCGTTTCAATTTCTCTTTTAATAACATCATTTAAAAATTTTTGATTTTGTTTAGTTAAAAAATAGCCTTCTAATAACCACGCTACTATATAGCTTTTATCATCAAGCCATTTATGGATATTTGGGAGAGGCAGAAAAGTGTCTAAAAATTCAGTTCCATTGCCCCACATTCTAAAAGCGAGTATAAAGACTTCTTTCTTTTTAATTGAATTTAAAAGAATTTTTTGTTTATCAACTTTCAAGAAAATTTCAATTTTTTTGAAAGTTATGTTATAATTGTGCATACGAAATGCTTTCGTTGAGATTTATTCTACGCATAATTAAATCCTTTCAAAGCGTTGTTAGATAGGGTTCTGCCAAACCCTATCTGTATTTTATCTAAAAATGTAAAATCCTGTCAAGTGTCTTTTACATATTAAAATCAAATTTAAGATTGTTTGTTTTTTTTTATTCGAAAAAGTGTAAAATCCAACATTCATAAGGGGTTTCTATGAGCTTTGCGAAAATTTTAATGGTAAGCACCCGTAGGGTGCATTCCGATTTATTTTATTATTTAAGACTAAGATAAGGTATAATTTTGAGAAAAAGGAGGTTAATGATGAAGAGGATTTTAGTTTTTTTAATT
>JALTBU010000261.1 GCA_027008345.1 Nautiliaceae bacterium
TTAATTGGCACATGTCCTGGACCTTCTATCATAACCTGAACATCTTTATCCCAAGCTTTCAAAGTAAGTTCGCCTAAAACTTTAAGCTCTTCAATTTGAGCTTTGTCACTTGCATCATACAGACATCCAGGTCTTAGACTATCACCAAGTGAAAGCGATACATCATAAGTTCTGCAAATTTCTAAAATATCATCAAAAATAGTATAGAATGGATTTTCTTTATGGTGTTTTAGCATCCAAGAAGCTGTTAAACTTCCCCCTCTACTTACTATTCCCATTTTTCTTTTTGCAATTTCTGGCATATGGCGAAGTAATAATCCGGCATGGATTGTAAAATAACTAACTCCCTGCTTTGCCTGTTTTTCAAGCACTCTTAAAATATCATCATATGTAAGTTTTTCAACATCGCCTATCTCATCCATAATCTGATACATCGGAACTGTTCCGATTGGGACCGGAGATGCTTTTATAATAGCTTCTCTAATCTCATCCATATTTTTAGCCCCGGCACTCAAATCCATAACAGTATCAGCTCCATATTTTACTGCAGTTTGAAGTTTTCTAACTTCCTCTTCAATATCACTTGCAAGTGCGCTTGCTCCGATATTTGCATTTACTTTTGTTTTTGTAACTCTTCCTATTGCCATAGGCTCTAAATGTGTATGATTCACATTTGCAGGAATTATAAGTCTACCTCTTGCAACTTCACTTCTTACAATTTCAGGGTCTAAATTTTCTTTTTTTGCAATGTATTCCATCTCTTTAGTAATAATGCCTTTTTTAGCATAATACATTTGAGTTCTTACTTTGTCATTTTTTCTTTTTTCAAGCCAAGGTCCTCTCATCAAAATCCTTTATAAAAAATTTTAACTCAATTTAACCAAAAAACCTTAAAAACAGCTTAAATTATATAAAAAGAAAAATAAAAAAATAGAGAAAAATTGAGGAATTACGGCAAATATGCAAAATAATACATTTTTTATCTTTTTTTAATTTTTTTATCAAATTTAAAAATATTTACCTCATCTTTTAATACTTTAAACTTAAAACTAATAATTAATCAATACACAAATTCTTTTTCCCATCAACATATCCACCCATTCACCCACTCTTTTTATATTACAATTTGTAACATTTTTATGTATAATATCGTAA
>JALTBU010000262.1 GCA_027008345.1 Nautiliaceae bacterium
GGGGAGGCATAGGCACACCAGCCAGCGCTTTCTATGCCTCCCCTATTATCGTCAAGACTTTTCTGATTTAAAGGAAGGAAGCGCATACAGACCACGTCCTACTTTCTTTAGTTTGCCTTCTTTGACCAAGTTACGGACAACGACCACGACAGTGTTGTATGGGATGTTGAGGTTTAGGGAGAGTGCCTTAAGTGAGATAGCCATATTGGGATGCTCCTCGAACCACTGAAGGATTTCTGACGGTCGACGTTTAGGCTTCGGCATAGGCACACCAGCCAGCAAGATATTATACAACATAAATCGTATTTATACTTTTCTCTTTAGGTGACCAATGACTCGGACAGTTTAGAGACCGACCGCTCCAGTAATTTAAGACCAAACTCCGGATTCCATAGTATTAGGTTCTGAGACTTCTTCAAAGCACGAACAAAGACCCAGATGACCACAACAGCAATGAAGACGTAGAAAGCCACCTCTACCCAAGACCTCTTAGGCTTCTCCTCAGCATCAGCCATAAGCATCACCCAAGAGTCCGGTGTCCAATGTTCCGGTTTATCATCTCATACGTTGACCCATACCGAGGATGACCGACCTGGTCGACATTACCGGACGGTGTAGGTGCAGATTGACGGGAAGTCCACCACTTATACAACAGAACCGCCAACCCAATGAAGAGGAGAACCTCAATAAGTGACCGTCCAACCGGAACGGTAACCTTCCTCGGCCTCTTCTTTTTACGGGACGGTGACGATTTAGGCTTAACCTCCGGCTCATCGTCCAGATCACGAAGGTATTTCATCAGTAATTCGTCACTCTCCGGAGTGCCATTATCACGGCCAACGTCAGCAGTAACGGTAGACTCCTCAGAGGTTACCGGCACCTCAGCAGTAACGGTAGAAGTGTCAGAATCATTGACCGGCTCAGTAACATTAATGGCAGTGTCACCAATGGCAGAGGTCGAGGTATCATTAGAGTCACTGTCAGCACTACCGGTAACGTCACCAGAATCAGTAGAAACTTCCGGAGTGACCGGCTTATCCTCGGACTCCGGAAGGACACCCAACTCTTTCAATTTGTCCCTATTTTTTTCAATGGACTGAACGAAAAGGTCAAACGGCATTACCTTACGACGGTGACAGTTAGGACACTGCGGTGCCTCTTTCTCACTCTCAAAGACAGTCCCACAGTGGAGACAAATAAACTTCTTTTTCGGATTCTCCTCACTCATTCCCCTCACCCCTCCTTAGGTAAAGGAATCTCACCTTCGAATCCGGGACAAACAAAGAGTAAAGCGTCCCCTTAGAGGTAGCAACCTTAGAAAACACACCACCAAACAACTCTTTAAGGCGCTGGAAATCGCCGAAATCGCTAAGCCACGCAGTCACAACGTCCGCACTGTCATTAAAGCTCAAAGACCCGCTCAACACCACCAGTCTCGCCATTTTAGACACCACCACATTTTAGCCTCGCAAACAAAGAGCGGTGCTCACACCTTAACACAACAGGAAGAGCCATTACAACGCTCTTCCCAAAAAGCAATAAAGCACCGTTATATTTAACGTTTTCGGTTCTCAACACTGCATTACCAGAATAAAGGCCGTATTTTATCTATCCGGCCAAAATGTCCGCACACATACGTATTTTATGACCACACAAATGAACAAGAACAAATAAAAAACAGAGCGAGAACACCCCCATTAAAGACAGAAATGTTCAGTCCCCGGCACAAATCCCCCGCCGCCGCCTACAATCGGCGGGAAATATAATGAGGATGATAAGGTATTATCTCACATTACGAGATATAATGTGAGATAATGTGAATTGGTGAAACTTGGCAGAACCTGGCAAGAAATGGCAAGATGACATAAATGACGGAATGACAGAAATGGCATAATAACGGTATAATTATGGTATCAGAATACCATATCGGTAGAGGGATACCACAGATGTAGGAGAATACGAAAACGTAGACAAATACACCAAATACGAAAAAGTCAGAATATCAGAAAATCAGAATATCAGAAATTCCGGGGTATGACAATCTCCTCGACATCCGGCGGATCTTCCCAATAAGGATTATGGAACAGCATAAACTCAATAGTTTTATGCCTATCAGAGAGAACAACCAAAGACCTCACACCCTCAAGGAACTGATGAAGCGGGACGTTTCTCTCAAGAGGAACAAACTTATACCCAATAACACGCTTAGCAAAGAGACCCTGAAGAATGTTAACGATACGCTCCTCACGAACCCGCTCACGAGAAAGTAACCGGTCAACTCCAGCCTTAACCTCCTTATACAAAGCATCAAAAGCGGACTTTGGATCACGGATAAGAGAGCTTAAACGGTCTATCTCTTTGCGAAGAGCCTCTATTCTCTCCTGAATAGCTTTATACATAAGCGGGAACTTATCCGGGTCAACACCAATAAGGTCACCCTCAGCAATCTCTAAGGACTCCAAAAGCTCCTCCCGACGCTTCTGAAGAGTAGCAACAGAGATAGAAGAGAGATACCGCCTCAAATTCGTGAGATAACCATACCTCTCAGTCCGGTTCTCATATTTGAAGACATAACTAACGAACTCAGCATCAAAATCCTCAGTAAACGGATTCCGCTCATAGTAATTAGCATAGTTAACGAACATTTTACGAGCGTTATATCTCATCTCAAAGAGCACATCAACGTAATCAGACGGAAGAGAATAATACCGGTCACCAACATAGACATTAAACTCCTTAGAGAGAGTATCCCCACAAAGAACCTCCCCAAAGGCCTCAATAACCTTTGACTTCCAAATATCCCTCAACATCTGGATATCATCCTCGTCAAGGAGAGGATTAAGCCGATACCAATTTTTAGACCGTTTATCATAGACCGCAAAGGAAACAAGGAAATGAGAATGATAATGAGGGGTAAACGGGTCATTATCCCCAGTAACGTGAACGTTCTGAACAAATCCCGGAAGAAGATGAGACTTCCCAGCGGGAACAGAGTTTTTTTGAGCAAGATACCAAAGGAATTCCTTAACAGCCTCAGCACTCACCCGCTTAAAGAGTTTGAAAGCAGATTTATCGCCAGATTGCCATTGTTGCCAAATATAAAGGCTGACTTCTTTAGGAAGAGTCAGAACAAAGGCACGAACCGGTAAAAGGCTGTTAGAAGTCACGTAATCACCCTTATGATAGGATAAGAGAAGACCATCAAGGAACTCCTGAAGGATTAAGAGATCACCAACAACACGCTTAGCCTCCTGAGAACCTTTGTAAAGACCCTTTGCGGGATGACGCTTACCCGCGAAGATACGGTCAACATAAGCCAACTTAGTAGATGAACGGGAAGAGTCTTCAAATTCCAAGTCAACAACGGCAGAACTAACAAAGATTGAGATGTCAACATCAGACGGGTTAATCCCAATAGAACGGCAGAGCTTAACATACCCCTCTGGAACATCAACAACAAAACGGTCACCATACAAGGCCGTTCTATGCGAGACCAGACTAAGCAACTTGGAAGACATCTGGAGTAAAGATTGAAGTTCAGAAGTAAGGGATGACCGCTCATCATCAGAAATGTCACGACGAAGTAAGCGTCTGCGAATCCAAAGAATACGACGCATAAGTTTACGGAGGTCAGTCCTGACTTTACCATCAGACTCGAATTTTAGGCGTTCCAACCTACCAGTCACAGAACGATAATTAGAGTAGGCTTCAATGGGGGGTGTCGTGACTGTGATACCCCGACCACTTCTCGAATGCTCACCCTCATTGGTTGTGGATATATGAACATAAACGCCGAGCGACTTTTGGGTTGACTCAGTGAACTGAGAGGGGAAGGGTGAGCTACTCGGTGAGCTACTCGAAGGGGAAGAAGATGACACCGATGACGGTAAAGGATTTATAGGGGTTTTACTCAATACCATACTGGAGTCCTCCACGGATTCTAAATTGGGGAGGCATAGGCACACCAGCCAGCGCTTTCTATGCCTCCCCTATTATCGTCAAGACTTTTCTGATTTAAAGGAAGGAAGCGCATACAGACCACGTCCTACTTTCTTTAGTTTGCCTTCTTTGACC
>JALTBU010000263.1 GCA_027008345.1 Nautiliaceae bacterium
AGCTCTGGTAGTGATGCTTTCTTTGGTATCGGCTCTGATCCTAATCAAGCCGATTATATTAACAAAGCTTATGATATTAAAGCTTATATCAGATATAAATTTTAATAAGTTTTTCTTATAAGTGCCTTCTTGGCACTTTTTAAGCACTTTTTACAAATATATTAAGGTAAAATTAAAAAAGGAGTATAGATGTCTAAAATAGTAGACCTTAAAAGAAGGAATTTTCTAAAAACATCTGCTGCAACAGCAGCGGGGGCATCTATGGCATCTTCTCTGGCTTTTGGATTTAGCCCGTATGAAGATGCGATAGAAGCTAAGAACCAAAAAGAAGAAGAAGTAAAAAACGCAAAATATAACCCATCAGTATGTGCGATGTGTGTTAATATGTGCGGTATTATTCCAAGAAATGTTGATGGAAAAATTACAAAAATTGATCCGCATCCATTATATCCAAAAAGCAGAAACTTTATGTGTGCAAGAGGTAATGCCGGTATTGCCTCATTATATGATCCAGACAGACTTACTAAACCGCTTATTAGAGTTGGTGAAAAAGGTGAAGGTAAATTTAGAGAAGCTACTTGGGAAGAAGCATTTGATTATATTGCAAAAAAACTTGTAAAAATTATTGATGAAGAAAGAGATAACCGCTCAACAGTAGCATATGGTGCAGGTGCAACATCTGGTACATTTGAAGAACCGATTTTTATGAATCTTATGAATGGTATAGGATCACCTAACTTTGTCGACCACTTTACAACATGTTTTGCACCGTCTTTCCTTGCAAATAAATATACATTTGGAAGCTGGGGACAAGCAGATTTCACTCAAACAAAATATTTATTAAACCTTGGAGGTAACAGAGCTGAAAGTATCGTAACTCCTGATACACTTGATTTATTTAAATTTACTCACGGAAGAGGTGTTGAAAAATTTGTTTACATTGATGTAAGATATACAAAAACTGCATCTCACGCTGATGAGTTTATTCCAATTAAGCCTGGAACAGATCTTGCATTAATGCTTGCAATGATTCATGAAACAATAAATAAAGGTTATCATAAAACTCCTTATAAACAAGATTATATTAATAAATATGTTGATGGAATTGAAGAACTTGAAAAATTCTTTACAACAGGAGAAGGAAGTAAATA
>JALTBU010000264.1 GCA_027008345.1 Nautiliaceae bacterium
TCTCCATTATTAAGCAAAGTTGTAATATCTTTAAAAACTATCCCTTTTTTAGGGAAATCGGGAATATCCCGAATAGAATTTTTAACTCTATTAGCTAATTTTTCTTTTAGCATTTTTTTCCTTATTTAACTTTTTCTAAATAATCTCCGGTTCTTGTATCTATTTTTAATTTATCACCTTCAACTATATGACAAGGCACTGTTACTACTGCTCCTGTTTCAAGTTTTGCCGGTTTTCTACAAGCACCACTTCTATCTTTATTGCTAACAGGCTGAGTTTCAACAACTTCAAGTTCCACTGTCATAGGAAGTTCAACCCCTATTACTTTTCCGTTATGAAATAAAATATCAACATCCATACCTTCTAATAAAAATCCTTTAGATTCTTCAAATACTTTTAAATCAACAGGAAGCATTTCATATGTTTCATTATCCATAAAATAGTAAATATCACCTTCATTATAAGAATATTGATATTTTCTTCTCTCTAAATTTGGCTCATCTGCTTTATCCCCTGCGTGAAAAGTTTTTTCAATTACTCTTCCATCAATTAAATTTTTTAATTTTGTTCTAACAAATGCTGCACCTTTTCCAGGTTTTACGTGTGCGTAATCCACTATTTTATACGGAATCCCGTCAAGTTCAATATTAAGATATTTTTTTAAATCATTCATACTATATGCCATTTTTTCTCCTTAATTTTTATTTTTAAATTTCAGCATACCCAACACTTAGAGCTGCTTTAAGTTCTCTTAATTCTTTTAATACATTTTCATTTACATCATTATCAACAATAATAACCGCCATTGCCTGACCTTCTTTATTTCTTCCAAGTCTAAAATCAGAAATATTAATATTATTTTTTGCTAAAGTCATTCCAACTTCTCCGATTACTCCCGGGACATCTGTATTTTTAAAGAAAATCATTTTACCTTTTGGTTCAAATTCTAAATCAAACCCTTTAAACTCAATAATTCTTGGATGATTTTCAAGCATTGTTCCTGTAATTGAAAAATCTCCGTTTTCTGTTAATACTTTTATATTTATTAGGTTTTTATAAGTAGGATTTTTACTCTCTTTTGTTTCAAGTTCAATCCCTTTTTCTTTTGCTAAAAATTCAGCATTTACATAATTTACACTATCTGTAATATTTTTTAAAAGTCCGACAATACTAAATGTCATAACAGATTTATCCTCTTTTGCTATATCTCCGCTTAAATTAACTTTTACTTTTTTAATAGGAGATTTTATTATTTGAGATAAAATATAACCCATTTTTTGAGAAAGTTCTAAATATTTAATAACCCACTCAGGTGTATTTGCTGTATTTATCGGAAGATTTAGAGCATTTGGATAACTGCTGCCTCTTAGAGCTTCAATAATTCCTTCGGCTGCTTGAATAGCGATTCTTTCTTGAGATTCACGAGTATTTGCTCCGATGTGAGGAGTTACAGAAGTGTTTTCAAGTTCAAAAAACGGATGAGAAGTTACCGGTTCTTTATTAAATACATCAATTCCAAGCCAAGCAATTTTACCGCTTTTTAAAGCTTCATAAACATCTTCTTCATTATAAAGCCCGCCTCTAGCGCAGTTTATTAAAACTACTCCGTCTTTCATTTTTTCTATCTCTTTTTTTGTAATCATATTAATTGTTTCAGGATTTTTAGGAGTATGTATTGTAATAAAATCACATTTTAAAATTTCTTCAAAATCTGTTGTATATTTACATCCTAAATCAGTAGCTTTACTTGAATCAATATAAGGGTCATAAGCAATTACATCCATTTCAAGCGCTTTTGCTCTAATTCCTACCCTGCTTCCTATATTCCCAAATCCAATAATTCCTAATTTTTTACCCGCAAGTTCAATTCCTAACCATTTTTCCCTGTTCCATTCGTGCTCTTTTTTTAAATTCCAAACTGCATTTGTAAAACTTCTAGCAGATGTTAATAAATGACACATTGTAAGCTCTACTGCTGCAAGAGTATTTGCAGTTGGAACATTCATAATAATAACACCTCTTTTACTTGCTGCTTCAATATCCACATTATCTACACCAACACCAGCTCTTACTACCGCTTTTAATTTTTTAGCGTGTGAAAGAAATTTTTCATCAACCGGAGTTGGACTTCTTGTAATTACTCCATCTGCATCTTCAATAATTTTTAAAAGTTCATCTTTAGGAGTTTTACTAGCATCAACAAGCTCAATATCTTTTGCCTTTTTTAAAATTTCAAATCCGGCTTCGTGAATAGGGTCACAAACTACTACTTTCATTTATATCCTTTTTTTTATTTTTTGAATTTTTATATTGAAATTA
The DNA here is from genome assembly GCA_027008345.1 of Nautiliaceae bacterium. Classification (GTDB taxonomy): domain Bacteria; phylum Campylobacterota; class Campylobacteria; order Campylobacterales; family Nautiliaceae; genus JALTBU01. The sequence continues at coordinate 2,320 of JALTBU010000264.1, forward strand.
TACTCTTTAAATAGATTTAATATAGTATTTGCCTCACTTAAACTTCTAAAAAAAATATAAATTTCCGCTTTTTTCTTTTCTAATAATGAATAATGAATATTATAATTATTCAATATAGTTCTTATATTAAAAAAAGCGAATCTATCAATACTTTTTAAAGTCACTTTATAAATTATTATATATTTAAATCTATTAAAATCAATTTTCATATACAAAACCCTAGCAGGGAAAAAATATGAAAAATTAGGTTTTTTTATTTTAAAAGGCTTAGAAAAATTAATTTCTGCCGCTTTTTTATTAGAAATATTTTCATAATTATCAAATTTTGAAATTTTAAGATATACAAAACTTAAAATTAAAAAAATAATTAAAGATAAAAAAGCAACTACATATTTCATTCACTAAGTTTTATTCTATCCCCGTTTATTTCTATAACTTTTCCTTTAAATGAATCCCCTGTTTGATATTCATTTTCATAATCATCTTTTCTAACTAATGCTTCAACATCTCCTAAATCTACAAACATACCAAAATCTGTAATATATTTAACTTTACCTTCTACTTCATCCCCTACATTATGATTTTTTGCAAATAAATCATAAGGATTTTCGATAGCATCTTTTCTTGAAACAATAACTTTATTTTCATCTTCATTGATTGTTATAACTTTAAATTCTGCTTTATCTCCTATTTCAAAAACTTCATTTGCTTTTTCACCTTTTTTAAATGAAACAAATTTATTAGGAAGTAAAACACTAATTCCATCAATTTCAACAAATGCTCCGACATTAATAAATTTAGTAATAATCCCTTCAACAATATCTCCGGCTTTATAATTCTCAGCAAAAATAGATGCCGGTTTTGTTAAAAGATTTTTTCTAGTTACTCTTAATTTTTCATCTTCTGGATTAATATCAACAATTTCAACTTCTATCTCCTCTCCTAAACTTAAATCATTAATACCATCCCAGTTTATTTCACTAATATGCAAAAATCCTTCAACTCCATTTCCAATATCAACAAAAGCACCATAATCTGTAATATGAGAAACAGTAGCTTTTATTTGGTCTCCTACATTTAAATTTTCTCTAACTTCATCCCAAGGATTTGGAAGCATTTTTTTAATAGAAAATACTCTTCTATCAGCGTCTATTAAAACAGCTTCTATTTCATCCCCTTCTTCAAAATATTTTCTATGGTCTATTTTTTTATAAAAAATTTCCTCTTTTGGAATAAACCCGCTTATTCCATCAATATCAATCACTAAACCATTTGGTTTTATTTTTGTAACAACGGCTTTTACTATTTCTCCATCTAAAGAAGCTATCTTTTCTTTTACGTCATTTAAATATGATTTTCTATCTACTACAACAGAATTTTGTTTAAATTCTTTAACTTTCGCTTTTACTTTTTTGCCAATTACACTTTCATCTTCTTTAAGCCCGCTTAAACTTTTCGGCAAAAAAAACTCAACTTCACCATTATGTCCTACAAATCCACCTTTTATAAGTTTTTCTATTTCAAATTCTACTACATCACCAATTTTTAAATCATTCATTTTAATTCCTTTATCTTTGATATTATTTTTTCAACCAACCACTCTGGCGTAGATGCACCTGCACTGATACCACATAAATTTTTATCCTTAAACCACTCTTTTTTTAACTCATCTTCACTCTCCACTAAATAAGCTTCACAATTTTCTTTAGCTATATTAAAAAGCTGTTTTGTATTAGAAGAATTTTTTCC
>JALTBU010000265.1 GCA_027008345.1 Nautiliaceae bacterium
TACTAAATATTTTACAGCTCTATTATCAGGAGAAGTGAAAATAAAGCTTATTGTATTTCCATTTATATTGCTTGATACTATAGGTTTTGCAGGTTTTGGAATTGTTTGTCCCATTGTAACGGGAGTATCTTTTAATAAAGATTCTGTATTGTGAGCAGAAACAGCGGTAATTTTATAATATCTTACAAATCCGTCTTTTTTTATATAATCTGTAAAAGAGGTTGAAGTTATTTTTTTATAAAAACTAAAAGGTCCATTTGGAGAAGATGATATATAAATTTTATATGCAACAGCATCTTTTACGGGAGAGAATGTAATTTTTATCTCTTTTGCTAAATTGTTTGTAGCAGTTATATTTGTAATTACAGGAGGTTTTTTAAATGTGGAAACAATTATTGTTTTTGAAGGGAAAGATTTTATTCCATCAAAACTTTTTGCAATAATTTGATATTTATAAATTTTTCCATCTTTTAACCCTGAATCTATATATTCTACATTCAATCTAGGAGAGAGTGTGCCTATTTTTTCCCATTTTGTATCTTTGTCATTAAATCTTTTTATAATATACTCTTTTACTCTTTCATTTGGATGAGGTCTAAAAATGATTTTTATTTTTCCTTTTACAATAGGTTTTGCTTCTAAAACAATTACAGGAGATAATTTAGGTAATGTTTTTTGAGAAGTCTCTTTTGCTAAAGATGGAACGCCTTCTTTATTAAATGTAGCTATTCTATATTTATAAAGAGTTGAAGGCTTTAAATTTGTATCTACATAAATTGAGGTATAAGGGTCTTTAATCGTTGTTATTTCTATCCATTTTTTATTTTTATTAGAATATCTTTGAATATAATATCCACTCATTTTAGGCACAATACTCCAATAAAGAGCCATAGCATTTCTATCTGGATATGCTTTGAAATTTTTTACTATAGGTAAAGTTGGATTTGATTTTGGGGCAGGGTTATTTTGTGGTGCACAACCGCTCAAAATCAATAAACTTGTTGCTAAGATTATTAATTTTTGTTTCATAGTTAATTCCTTTTAATTCTTCTTTAAAATCTTCAAATAATGGTGCTATTATACTAAGTTTTTGTCCGTTTGGATGAGTAAAATATATCTCTTTTGCGTGTAACATTACTCTTTTTGT
>JALTBU010000266.1 GCA_027008345.1 Nautiliaceae bacterium
ACTACTTTGTCCCCGTCTTTTAAAGGAGTATCAAGAGTATCTATAATTTTATCATTCACTGCTATCGCGCAGCTTATCAGCCAGTCTTCAAGCTCTGGGATTTTATAAAGCTCTTCTTTTAGCTCTCTTACACTCTTTACATCAAATTCTTTTTTATCAATTTGAATAGGTCCTAAAAATTCCACACTTACCATTTGCCATCCTTATGTTAAAATTCCAATAAAAAGGTTTTTATGTTAGGTCATATTGATTATTTAAATCTTTTGCCATTTTATCAATTTTTGAAAAAAAAGAATATAAAAATAAAAAAAGGCGTCCCAAGTACTATAAATACAATGTTTGAAAAGGGCAATATAGATGCTGCTTTCATCTCATCTGTAAAATCCAAAAATAAAAAATGCTTTGATGTAGGCATTATTGCAGACAAAAAAGTAAAAACAGTCCTTGTATGTCCCGGAAAGGGTATAGACAGCGAATCAGCGACCTCAAATGTTTTAGCTAAAATCTTAAATATAAAAGGAAAAGTCGTTATAGGAGATAAAGCATTTAAAGAAAAAAACTGCATTGATTTAGCTCAGGAGTGGCATAAAAAATATAACCTTCCATTTGTATTTGCAAGATTTTGCGTAAATAGAAACTACAAAAAATACGAAAAACTCATAAATAAATTTACTCAAAAAAAACAAAAAATCCCATATCTTACTCTCAAAAAATATGCCAATAAACTTGGAATTTCATACAAAGAAGCAAAAGAATATCTTGATACTATCATCTATTATAAAATAGGATGGAGAGAAAAAAAATCTTTGAATCTGTTTTTAAGGAAAAGCAATGAACTTATTCGAAATAGAAAAACTTCCAGAAATTGATAATGAAATTTTTAAAACTCTTTTAAAACATAAAAATATAGAAATTAAAAAAATTATTTCAAATACTCTAAAAACTCCTCAAAAATTTATTCAAAAAGAAGATGAGTTTGTAGTATTACTTAAAGGATGTGCAAAGATAGAAATAAATGGAGAAATTAAAAAGCTTAAAGCCGGAGATTATCTTTTTATTCCCGCAAATACTCCTCATACACTTTTAAAAACTAAAAAAATAGCCATATGGCTTGCTATTCATATCTATTGATATGCTTTTTTTA
>JALTBU010000267.1 GCA_027008345.1 Nautiliaceae bacterium
CAAACAAATTACTCTTTTGATTTTTGGGCAAATTTAGGAAATAATATAAAAAGTATCTTATCAAGTGTAGGAAATTCCAATATTTCTGTAAATTTTGACCAAAACACTACTTCAAACAGCTCTTCTTCTACAAATAGTGGTGCTGTGGTTATAGATAAAAACGCTGGATTAGTAACTGTTACAGGGACTAAAAAACAATTAGATGTTGTTGCAAAATATTTAAAAACACTTAGCAAAAGATTAAGAAAAGAAGTTTTAATAGATGTTCATATTTATAGTGTAGAACTTTCAAAATCTCATAAAACAGGGATTGACTGGAGTAATTTTTCTATTTCTTTACCTAATGTTTCAAAACCTATTAGAGGCAGATATATAGGCGGAGGAGAATCCATTTTTAATAATGCTGTTTTTAAAATGGGAGGGCTTTTAAATTTTTTATCTACCCAGGGAAATGTAAATTCTATTTCTAATCCTAAAATAGTAACTCTAAATTCTCAAAAAGCGATTATAAGTATTGGGGATACAATTTATTATAAATACGCCTCTAGTGTAACAACCACTAATAACAATGAAAATCCTACAACCTCTTATACTATTGATTCTAAATTTGTAGGGGTCGTTTTAGATATTACACCTCAAATAAGTGATGACGGAGAGATAATTCTTAGTATTAATCCAAAAATCTCTTCTTTTAAAGACCCTTTACAATTAACAAGTACCACTAGAGATATGCCGCCAGATACAAAAGATGATACTTTAATGAGTGTTGTAAAGCTAAAAAATAATGAAACTCTTGTTTTAGGAGGACTTATTTCAAATGATGCCCAGTTCAAAGTAAATGGAGTACCTGTTTTAAAAGAGATTCCTTTAATTAAATATCTATTTTCTTCAAGAGACCAGGTAACAACAAAAAAAGAGCTTGTTTTTGTGATAACTCCTCATATTATTGATTTTAAATCAAAAGCAACTCTTAAAGATTACGGATTTAAAAAACTTCCATCATTAGAGGATTTAAATGTTAGATAATTTAATAAATGAATTTAGGGATAATATTGATTTAAGCGATTTTTTTTCTTATTTTAATTTTGAAATAGTAAAAGAAGAGATTATTTCCAGTAAAAATAATCTTATTTTTCTTTTAGG
>JALTBU010000268.1 GCA_027008345.1 Nautiliaceae bacterium
CAAAATATTTAAAAGAAGATTCAATAATAGTGCCAATTCTAAATGGAATAGGGCATTTTGAGAAATTTAAAGATTTTAATTATAAAAAGGCTTGTATTTATATTCTTTCTAATAAAAATTATGATACAATTCATAAAAAAACGCCTCTTTTTTATTTGTGTGTAGAAGATGATGAAAAATTAAGAGAAGTTTTTAGCGGATGTGATTTAAAGATAAAATTTTCTAATAATATTAATAAAGATATTTGGAAAAAATATCTTTTTATTGCAACATTTGCTACACTTCAAAGCTTTTATAAAAAGCCTACAGGCTGGATTATGGAAAATAAACGAAAAGAGGCAGAAAAATTTATTGATGAAGTTATAAAAATTGCAAAAAGTTATGGAATTGATTTAAGCGAAGAAAAAGAAAAAGTTATAAAACAGACTTTAAATATTCCATATAACTCAAAAATGAGTATGCAAATTGATTTTGAAAATAATTCTAAAACGGAAGTTGAAAATATTACCGGATTTTTGGCTAAAAAGAGTGAGTTTATCAATTCTTTTTATAACTCTTTAAAAATCTCTCAAGAAGCATTTTAGCAACTAAAGAATCAACTCTTCCGTCTCTTTTATATTTAATTTTCCCTTTCATCTCTTCTTCAATAACAGCACTGGTATAACTTTCATCTACAAATTCTATTTTTCCGTTAAAATTAAGAAGTGATACGAAATGTTTAATTCTTCTTTGCATCTCTTCATTTGTCATAGGAAGCCCAACTACTAAAATATTGGCTTTATATTCTTTTAATAATTCATCAACTTCTCTTGCTGCTTGGTTTCTATTTTTTCTAATAATTGCTGGAAGGGGTACTACAACTGAGGCATTTGGAGTGTAAGCTACTCCTATTCTTTTAAGTCCTACATCTATTGCAACAATTTTTTCCATATTTCGGCCTTTTGATTTAGATTTAATCTAGCGTTAAGTGGGCTTGGACTTGGTAAATATATTAAAGAGTCTAAAATAGAAAAAGGGGAATTTTTGAAGTAGTTTTTAATCACTTTTTCGGCTAATCTACTTGTAACGGCTATTTTTTTTATATTTGGATATTGTTTTAATAACTCTTCAATAGGGCAGGGTTTTATATTTTTTAAATTAT
>JALTBU010000269.1 GCA_027008345.1 Nautiliaceae bacterium
TAGTGGCGCTTGACATAATACCAGAGAAAGTAGAGCTTATAAATAAAAGAATCTCTCCAATAGAAGATAAAGAAATAACAGAATTTTTTCAAACAAAAGATTTGAACCTTAAAGCTACAACAGATAAGAAAGAAGCATACAAAAATGCAGAATATGTAGTAATAGCGACTCCTACGGATTACGATCCAATAACAAACTATTTTAATACAAAATCAGTGGAGAGTGTAATAAAAGATGTAAAAGAAATAAATCCAAAAGCCACAATTGTAATACGCTCAACAATTCCAATAGGTTATACTGAAAGAATTAAAAAAGAATTTAATTATAAAAATATATTTTTTGTCCCTGAATTTTTAAGAGAAGGCAAAGCTTTATACGACAGCCTGTATCCAAGCAGAATAATTGTAGGAGAAAAAAGTACAAAAGCGGAAATTTTTGCAAATTTATTAAGAGAAGGTGCTTTTAAAGAAACTATTCCTATTCTTTTTATGAATAACACAGAAGCAGAGACAGTAAAACTTTTTGCAAATACTTATCTTGCAATGAGAGTTGCATTTTTTAACGAGCTTGATATGTTTGCTGAAATGAAAAATCTTAATACAAAAGATATAATAGAAGGAATATGTCTTGACCCGAGAATAGGAATGCATTATAACAATCCAAGCTTTGGATACGGAGGGTATTGTCTTCCAAAAGATACAAAACAGCTTTTAGCAAATTATACATTGGACAATATTCCTCAAAAACTAATTGAAGCGATAGTTGATTCAAATGTTTTAAGAAAAGAATTTATAGCAAAAAGAATACTTGATAAAAATCCAAAAAAAGTAGGAATATATAGACTTATTATGAAAGCAGGAAGCGATAATTTTAGAAGCAGTGCGATATTTGATGTAATAAATATGCTAAAACCATTTGTTGAAATGGTTATATATGAACCAGTTGCAAAAGAAAAAGAGATTGACGGGATACCAGTGACAAACGACTTAAAAGAACTTGAAAAGTGTGATATAATATTGGCAAATAGAATGGAAAAAGATTTGGAAAAATTTAAAGACAAAGTCTATACCAGAGATATTTTTAATAGAGATTAAAGGAATAATTATGAAAAAATTTGTTTTATTATTTTGTTTT
>JALTBU010000270.1 GCA_027008345.1 Nautiliaceae bacterium
GAATATTCTTTTTTAATGCTCCTTATGTAAAAAGAATAAGAAGCAGTTTTTATTTTATAAAACCTTTAAGTAAAATTTTAAAACAAAACAAAATAAATTATATAAAATGTAATAATTCTTATTTGTGTAAAGCTTTAAATTTTTATGGAATTAAAAAAGGTAATAAATATATTCTTTACTTTTCTAAAAGAAATTTTTGCGTTTCAATTATTCACAATAAAAAAATAATAAAAATAATAAATGTTTCAAAAATAAACACTTTATAAAAATTAAAGGATTATAATTTGAATTTATATAAAAGTTTAATTTAATTAATGATACAATTTTTAAAATAAAATTTAAGGAGTATTAATGGCTCAAAAACCTATACGCGAATATGACGGAAAAAAACTTTTTAAAGAAAATTGGGATAAATACTTTAGTGGATTAAATTACCCATTTGAAAGTGTTTTAGTTAAAAGTGGAGAAGAATTAAAAGAATATGCTAATAAACCTGGATATGAATGGCTTAAAGAAAAACCTTTAGTTGCAAAACCGGATATGCTTTTTGGTAAAAGAGGGAAAAATGATTTGGTTTTATTTAAAGTAAATAAACCAGGAGATGTTACAGTTGAAGATGCAGCTAAATGGATTGATGAAAAAAGAGCTTCAAAAGTTAGAGTATATTCTAAATTTGAAAATGATAAACCAGTTGATGAAGGTAAAGAAGATTATTTAACTTATTTTATAGTTGAACCTTTTACACCGCACACTGAAGATGAAGAATATTACATTGCAGCGGCAAGTTTAGATGAAAATTATGATGCATTATATATGAGTGCACACGGTGGTATGGAAGTAGAAGAAAACTGGGATAAAGTAACAGAAGTTAAAATTCCAATCGATGCTAGTGATGAAGAAATTGAAAAATTAATTAAAGAAAATATCCCTAGCGATATTCCAGAAGATAAAAAAGAAGTTTATGCAAATTTTGCAGTTAATTTTTATAAATTCTTTAGAGATTTAAATTTTGCATATCTTGAAATTAACCCTGTTGTAATTGTGGATAAAAATGTATATCTACTTGATTTAGTTGCAAGACTTGATGATACTGCAGGATTCTTAATGAAAGATAAATGGGGTGATATTGAATT
>JALTBU010000271.1 GCA_027008345.1 Nautiliaceae bacterium
TGGTAAAGTTTTTGGAGAAAAGCACGGAGTTTGGGGCAGTTTGGAGCTTTACTCCTGCTTTACCCCTGCCCTCACTAGCCCCCTAAAAAGGGGGCATTTCGGGCAGGGGAGGGCTACGCCTATCTCTTTTTATTTTCGCTACCGCTTTAATAAAAAGAGATAGGGCTTCGCCCTATACCATAAGCACCACCTCGCTCACTCCCTTTTGGGAGTAGCTCGGTTGTGCTGCAAGACTTCGTCTTGCTTTAACTCGCTTCGCTCGTGCAACTTAAAAGTTGCATTCTGTTATCAGAGTAACGACTGCACGCACAAGGAGTGCAGGGCGGCGGCAAAAAGTTAAGTTACTTTACCGGCTTTGTAGTTTCTTTTTGCAAGTTTGCCGCCGCTATTTTTCGTGATGTGGTTTGTGTTTTGTGTCTTTGGTAAAAATAATAAATACTGCTATCAAACTTATAGCCCCAATTATTAATGCAATTATTGGATATATTATATTATTCATTGATGTCCTCCAATTTGTCTATTTCTTTTTTTAAATAAATTGCTGAGATAATCGTTCCAATTAAAAGCAATAGTAAAGCCATTACTAAAAGAATTAATTGAATTTCATTGAGTTTAGCATAATTATTAAAAATATATCCAATTAATCCAAACTCACTACCTAACAGAAAGAATACGGCTATTTTCCATACGCCAACCCATTCTTTTTGTTTATCTAATTGGCTCATATTAAGCCTTCTTCTCTTGCTTGTTTTACATATTTTTGAGCTGATGCTATACTTACTTCTGCTAATGTTTTTACTTTTCTAACTGTAACTTTTTCTCCTTTTTCTTTTAGTTCTTGAATAGCTTTATATACTTTTGCTTTTGTTGCTTCCGCTTTTTGTTTGTTTGCTTTTATTAAAACTTCTTTTCCTATTGTATTACCTATTTTTTTACCAGCCATTGATTGTCTCCTTCTAACTTCTTTCTTATACTCTTCATAAGATAAATTTTTAATTTTTCCAAATCCCATACTTCCAATATTCCAATGTGCTTTTACATTCCAGCCATAAATTTCGTTACCTCTATTAAAACCATTGTTGTATTTAGTTACGCTTTTTGCAATTTTCACTAACTCTTTTTCTTCTAAGG
>JALTBU010000272.1 GCA_027008345.1 Nautiliaceae bacterium
GCTTCTTTAAGAGCCTCTGCCTGATAATGTGCAATCAAAGGATCAATTATCTCATCAAAAAGTCCCTCATTCATAATCTGTTCAAGTCTATATAAAGTAAGTCCAATTCGATGGTCTGTAATTCTGTTTTGTGGATAGTTGTAAGTTCTGATTCTCTCACTTCTATCCCCGCTTCCGACCTGGCTTTTTCTTGCTTCTCCAATTTCTTTTAATCTTTCATTTTCAAGTTTTTCAAAGACCCTTGCTTTAAGTATTTGAAGAGCTTTTTCTTTATTTCTTTGTTGGCTTCTTTCATCTTGCATAGAGACGGTTATTCCTGTTGGAATATGTGTCATCCTCACAGCACTTTCAGTTTTATTTACGTGCTGTCCTCCGGCTCCTCCGGCTCTCATAACATCAATTTTAATATCTTTTGGGTCTAGTTCTATATCTACATCATCAACTTCCGGCATTACAGCTACTGTTACGGCGGAAGTGTGAATTCTTCCCTGAGATTCAGTTGCAGGTATTCTTTGTACTCTGTGAGTTCCGCCTTCGTATTTTAGTCTTGAATAAACACTTTCACCTTTTATTAAAAGAATTATCTCTTTATATCCTCCCATATCGCTTTTAGATTCACTTACTATTTCAACCTTCCAGCCTTTAAGGTCTGCATATCTTAAATATGCTTTTACCAAATCCCCCACAAAAAGGGCAGCTTCATCTCCGCCTGTTCCGGCTCTTATTTCAAGGAAAATATTTTTATCGTCATTTGGGTCTTTTGGTAAAAGAAGTATTTTTATTTCTTCCTCTATTTTGGGAAGCTTTTCTTCGGCAACTTTAAGTTCTTCTTTGGCAAGTTCTGCCATTTCAGGATCATCAAGCATCATTTTGGCTTCTTCTATTGTTTCAAGAAGATTTTTATACTCTTTTGCTTTTTCTACAATAGGTTCTAAATTTTTAGCTTCACGGGAGAGTTTTGTCATTTGTTTAATATCTTGTGTAATTTCGGGAGAACTTAATTTTTTGTTGATTTCATTGTATTTATCTACAAAAGGCTGAAGTTTTTCTAAAAGCATAGGTATTCCTTTGATATAAAGTAAATAATATTGTTACGAAAGGAGGGGAAAGAAAAATTATTAAGCGTTTTGAGACTCTAAAGATTTTACTAAATGATGTAATTTAGAAATTTTTCTTCTTGCTGTATTTTTTTTGAGGATTCCTTTGTTTACGTAGCTTTGGAATTTTTTATTTACAGCTTTCCACGCGTTTAATGCTTCTTCATAATTACCTGCTTCTACAGCTTCTCTTACTTTTCTTGTAAGGGTTTTAACTCTTGTTCTATAATATCTGTTTCTTTCTGTTCTTTTTCTTGTTTGTCTTATTCTCTTTTGAGCAGATTTAGTATTTGCCATTTAGTTCCTTTTTTTAGAGCGTATTTTATAAAAATTTGGTAAAATTTGCAAATCAAAATTTCATTATAAAAAGGAAAAAGGATGAAATTGTTCGGAACTGATGGAGTAAGGGGAAAAGCCGGGGAGTTTTTAACTCCGTTTCTTGCGATGAAACTTGCTATGGCTTTTGGAGAGGTTATTCCTAAAAAAACAGGAAAAATACTTGTTGGAAAAGATACAAGAAGAAGCGGATATATGATAGAAAATGCACTTGTAAGCGGACTTACTGCCATAGGCTATGATGTCATTCAAATAGGTCCTATGCCAACACCTGCGGTGGCATTCTTAACAGAAGATATGAGATGCGATGGTGGTATTATGATAAGTGCAAGTCATAATCCATATTATGATAACGGAATAAAATTTTTTAATTCAGAAGGAAACAAACTAGGCGAAAAAATAGAAAGTAAAATTGAAAAAAGATATTTTGAGAATAATTTTGAATTAAAAACCGGAAAAGAAATTGGAAAGAGTAAAAGAATAGATGATGTTATCGGAAGATATATCGTACATATTAAATCATCTTTTCCAAAAGAGCTTAATTTAAGCGGACTTAGAATTGTGCTTGATACTGCAAACGGCGCGGCTTATAAAGTCGGACCTACAATATTTACTGAACTTGGAGCAGATGTTATTACTATAAATAATGAGCCAAACGGTTTTAATATCAATCAAAATGCGGGTGCTATGCATCCTGAAATTTTAGCTTCAAAAGTTAAAGAATACAGAGCTGATATAGGTTTTGCACTTGATGGAGATGCGGATAGATTGGTTGTTGTAGATGAAAAAGGAGAAATTGTTGATGGTGATTTACTCCTTGGCGCACTTGCTTATTATCTTCATACCAAGAAAAAACTTAAAAACGATGCAGTTGCAGTTACTGTAATGAGTAATGGAGCGCTTGAAGATTTTCTTAAAAAATATGGTATTAAAGTTTATAGAAGTGCAGTAGGCGATAAATATGTATTGGAAGTGATGAAACAGTATGATTTAAATTTCGGAGGAGAGCAGTCCGGTCATATAATATTCAGTGACTATGCAAAAACAGGAGACGGGCTTGTAAGCGCACTTCAAGCTGTTGCGTATTTGATTCAAAGCGGTAAAAAAGCAAGTGAGGCGTTTAAACTTTTTGAATTGTATCCTCAGGTACAAACTAATATAATAGTAAATGAAAAAATTCCTTTTGAGAAAATAAAAGGTGCAAAAGAAGCTCTTGATGAAGTTTCAAAAGCAGGATACAGACATCTTGTAAGATATTCAGGAACTGAGAATAAACTCAGACTTCTTGTAGAAGGGGAAGATGGTAAAAAAGCAAAAGAATTATTAAACAAACTTACAAACTTTTTCAAAAGTAAACTTTCATAATGAAATTTTCAAAATTTCTTTTTTCTTTTTTCAGTATTTTAACATTGGACCAGCTTATAAAAATGCTTTTTTTAAACGGTTTTGAATTCAAATCAAAATGTATATCTTTAATTCTTGCCTTAAATAAAGGTGTTGCATTTTCAATGTTCAGTTTCCTTGGAGAAAATCTTAAATATATGCAGGTTGCAATTATTGCAGGACTTTTTATCTACTTTATAAAAGAAAAAGTTATCATTAAACATCCTGTATTAAGCGGAATTTTGTTTGGTGCCGCTTTTTCAAATTTACTTGATAGATTTACAAGGGGAGGGGTTGTTGATTATGTTTATTGGCATTGCGGATTTAATTTTGCAATATTTAATTTTGCAGATGTTATGATTGATTTGTCAATTTTAGGTTTTGCATACTTTTATTTTTTCAAAAAAAATGATAAAATTTGATTCTTCGATGGTCGCATAGCTCAGTTGGTAGAGCACTACCTTGACATGGTAGGGGTCACAGGTTCGAGTCCTGTTGCGACCACCACAATTAAATTTATAATTTCAGGAAATCAATGAAAACTTTCAGGACTGCTTTAATTTTAGCAATCGCAATGTTTGTTTTAAAAGTTGTTTTTAACAGCACTCCGGATAGTTATCCTAATGAAAACACAGATAATATAATTAATCAAATACCTGATATCAAATACAATAAATCTGATAACCTATCTCTTTTAGATGATAATTTCTCAAAAAACAATAGTTTTGATGCAAATAACAGCTTAAAGTCAAAAAAGAAGAAAATTTTCATAAAAATGAAAATAGTTGATAAAAAAATACACTTTACCCCTCCATGGCTTGATATTAATATACATACAAACAGACATTCTCAATATTTTGATGATAAAAGATTTTTTCAGATTGCAACAAAAGCCATTGTTATGACGATGTGTAACAGTGAAGAGAGTGTTTTTTCAATGTCAAAAAGACCTTATATTATTTTACATATTTCTAATGGAATTTATTCCAAAACAGTTAAAATAAATCAGACAATTTGTAATAACCTTGATTTGTCTTTATTGAGTGACGTTACAGATAATTATGAGATTATCTTAAAACCAAGTGAATAAATGGCGATTTATAGAAAATTGACATAAATTTCATTTTAAGTTAAAATTCAAATAAAAAAGGAGATTGCAATAAATAGGGGTTTGTTTGAATAGGATTTTTTACTGCAATTTTTCTACACTTAACTTCACAATTTTAAAATTTCAAAAGGACATAAATGAGTAATGATATTATTGGTTACAAGATAGGGGATAATATTGTCGATTTACAGACAATAGAAGCTAAGAATTTAGATACAAAAGAAGCGGAACCTATATATTTTGATAACAGTGAAGATGCACTTGAAATTATAAGACATTCAGCTGCACACTTAATGGCACAGGCTATTAAAGAGCTTTATCCGGATGCAAAATTTTATGTAGGTCCGACAATTGAAAACGGATTTTATTATGATTTAAAAACTTCAACTCCAATCAGTGATAAAGATTTAAAAAACATAGAAAAGAAAATGAAAGCTTTGGCAAAGAAAAAAATACCGATTGAGAGATATGAAATAAGCAAGAGTGAAGCAATTGAAAAATTCAAAGATGACGAGCTTAAACAAGAAGTTTTAAAAATGATACCAAGTGATGTAGTGTCAATTTATAAACAGGGGGATTTTGAAGACCTTTGCCGCGGACCTCATGTGCCAAATACAAAATATTTACAGAATGTAAAACTTCAAAAAGTTGCAGGTGCTTATCTTGGCGGTGATTCTAAAAATGAAATGCTTACAAGAGTATATGGGACTGCATTTGCAACAAAAGATGCTTTGCAAAAATATCTAAAAATGCTTGAAGAAGCTGCAAAAAGAGACCACAGAAAATTAGGTAAAGAGCTTGAGCTTTGGATGTTTGATGAAGAAGTGGCTCCAGGGATGCCTATTTGGCTGCCAAAAGGTGCGCTTTTAAGAAGTAATCTTGAAAAAATGTTGTTTTCAGCTCATATTAGAAGGGAATATGATCCAGTAAGAGGACCTGAGCTTTTAAGAAGTTATATGTGGAAAATCTCAGGACATTATTACAACTATAAAGAAAATATGTATTTTACTGAAATTGAAAATGATGATGAAAACAAAGAATCAGAAGAATATGGTATTAAACCTATGAACTGTCTTTCGCATGTCAAAATTTTTGCTCATAAAACAAGAAGTTATAAAGAGCTTCCTTTAAGATTTTTTGAATTTGGAACGGTTCACAGACATGAAAAAAGTGGAGTTCTTCACGGGCTTCTTAGGGTTAGGGAATTTACACAAGATGATGCCCATATTTTTTGCAGACCTGACCAGATAGAAGAAGAAGTTATAAAAGTTCTTGATTTTGTAGATACTATAATGCAGAAATTCGGTTTTAATTATGAAATGGAAATATCTACAAGACCTGAAAAATCAATAGGAAGTGATGAAATTTGGGAAAAGGCTACAGAATCTCTTAAAAAAGCGCTTGACAATCTTGGAAAAAAATATGGAATTGATGAAGGCGGAGGAGCGTTTTACGGTCCTAAAATTGATATAAAAATTACTGACGCAATCGGAAGAAAATGGCAATGCGGGACTATTCAGGTTGATTTTAATCTGCCGGAAAGATTTGATATAAGTTATGTGGATGAAAACAATGAAAGAAAAAGACCTGTTATGATTCATAGAGCCATAATAGGAAGTTTTGAAAGATTTATAGCAATTCTTACAGAACATTATGCGGGTGAATTTCCGACATTTATTGCACCAATTAAAGCTATTTTCGTACCAATAGCAGATAAACATATAGATTATGCAAAAGAGATTCAAAAAGAGCTTCTTGAAGAAGATTTGAAAACTGAAATTTTTGCAAGTAATGATTCACTTAATAAAAGAATTAGAAATGCTGAAAAACAAAAAGTTGGATATGTTGTAATAATTGGTGATGAAGAGGTTGAAAATGGTTTAGTTGCTATTAGAGATAGAAAAAAAAGAGAACAATATAAAATGAAAAAAGGAGAGTTTGTGGAAATGATAAAAAAACTTAGCGAGGTTAAACTATGAGTAAAGATAAAACATTAATTAATGAAGATATTGTAAATTTTACTGATAGAGTAAGACTGGTAGATGGTGAAGGTGAACCAACAATAGTTGACAGTGAAAAAGCTCTTGAAATTGCTTATAATAAAGGACTTGATTTAGTATTAGTTGCACCAAATGCAAATCCTCCTGTTGCAAAAGTAATGGATTATGGCAAATATAAATACGAACAGGAAAGAAAGAAAAAAGAAGCAAAGAAAAAGCAGGTTAAAATTGAAGTTAAAGAGATTAAATTTACTTCAAAAATCCAAGATAACGATATAAATTATAAAGTAAAACACGCAAGAGATTTTCTTGAAAAAGGCAAGCATGTAAAATTAAGAGTCTTTTTAAGAGGAAGAGAGCTTGCTACACCTGAGAAAGGATTTGAAGTAATAAACAGAGTTTGGGATATGCTAAAAGATGTGGCAGAAAAACAAAACGAACCTAAACTTGAAGGTAATTATATCAATATGCTTGTTACTCCTATTAAGAAAAAGAAAAAATCTTAATCCAAAACAGTTATTCTGTTTCTTCCTTTTTCTTTTGAAATATAAAGTGCATTGTCCATAATTTTTAAATCTTCATTGGTAGGTTTGCCTGTAATTTCTTTTATTCCAAAACTTGCTGTCATTTTAATACCGTTAAAGTCATGATTTTCAATTATTTGTCTTATTTTTTCAATTTTTTTATTTGCTTGATAAGCATTCATATTTTTGAATAAAATTACAAATTCTTCACCACCCCATCTATATATTCTATCTTCTTTTCTTATATTTTCCCTTATTAATTTTACAAATTCTTGTAATACATAATCTCCCATATCATGTCCGTATGTATCATTTATTTGTTTAAAAAAATCAATATCAGCCATTACAAGAGTATGTGTTTCTAAAGGTAGATTTTTTATATCTTCAAAAAAACTTCTTCTGTTATTGGCATTAGTCAAAGGGTCTTTAAAGGAGCTGTATTTAAAACTTTCTTTCATTATATAAAGTATGTAGCTTAAAACTGCAACAACGGCAAACAGAAAAATTGCAATTTGAAGCATTTTATTTGTTTCATCACTGTTTTGTATATATTTATTTAAAGTATTTATCATATTCTGGGATTTTACATAATAATTATGAACAATTGATGTGAGTGTTGTATAAAGTTTTTTTTGATATAGCAAATAATTAAATTTTTTATTATTTTTTATGTTTTTTATAGTTTGGTTAATAATATTTTCTGCTTTTTTCATTTCATTAAGATTATAAGAAGCTATAAAAGATTGAGAAATTTCTAAGTTTAGAATAGCATTTTTTTTATCATTATTTAAATAAAAAATTATTGCCCTATCGTAAAAATATTGAATTTTATGAATAAACGGAATCGGGGTTTGAAAAAAAGACAATTGCTGTTTTATATAACTTTTAATATATTTATCTTTATTTTGAATGCTGTAAATTGCAATAAATGTAATAACAACAATACCTAAGATAATAAATAAGTCTATTTTTTTATTTTTCACATACCGCCTTTTTAATTAAAAAAACAGATTTAAAAAAATAATTTCTTTTTTTGTCTTTTTTTGTATAAATAATTTGCGCTGGTCCTCTTTGTGAAAGAGGGATAGGTTTTGAATCTTTTAAAAATACAAAAAATATATAAGGCTTGTTTATTTCATTTTTATTAAAAGTGACTTTATATTCGTCATATGCTATAAAGGTAATTTTATTGGAATTTCCTATTAATTTTTGAAAATTTTTGAGTGAAATACCTGTGTAATGATGAGGGAGTTTATCAAAAGGTCCTTTTTGAAAAATTGTTACATAATATTTTTTAGGAATTTCTGAAAAGGAAAGAGATTTTTTTTTGCAGTTTTCAAGAGATATACTGTTTGACCACAAAGTAGATAAAAATATCAAAAATATAATAAAAAATTTATTCATATTAAACCTTTTGTGGCTTTATAAAAATAATTATAAAACAAAATTGTCATTTTTATGTCATATTAAGAAAAAATTAAGAAAAAAAGAAGGAAAATTATTTGGAAGTATGAGTAATTGCTTTTTCTTTAAATTCTTTAAGTTTTTGGATTAATCTTTCAAACAATCCTTCTGTTTTGTGTCTTGCTTTGATCTCTTTTTCTATATGCTCAATACTGTCTTTTAGTACTTTATATGTTGTATCGCTTTTGCTTGTATATCCAAGTGCTTCTGCAAGCACAAGCTGATGTTTTGCCTCTTCAAGATATCTAATAGCTTCTTTTTGATCTTTTTTTACAATTTTACTTGCTGCAATTACTAATTGAGTAGCTTTTACAAGCGGAATAGGAATTATAGTATCAACTTCAACAAGTGTAGAAAGCGCCATTGCAAGGACTTCTTTTGCTTCTTTTATTTTTCCTTCATTTATGTATTTTAATGCTAAATTAAGAGCTGCCGGATATGTTGCAAGAGGTAGATTTACTGTTTTTACAACAATTTCATCTCTTAAAGTATTAAGAACTTCTCTGGCTTGCGGGAGTTTATTGTCTGCTACAAGAATTTTTGCCTGGGCAACCGCTTTTTTAATTGTATTTAAATCACCTGCAAACTGATATGCTTCAATATTTATATCCACAGGTAAAAGATACGGCGGATTTGGTCTATTTAATACATCACTTAATTCTGCAATAGCTTTTTTTAATGAATCTTTTGCTTTATCTTTTTGGTTGCCATTTAGATAAATCAATGCATCCTGAGTATATCTAATAGCATTTATTGCTTCTTTTACAAGCTGATTGTTATTTTGAGCTTTTTTTTCTGCTTTTATGACAGCATTATTGCTGATATTTTTTGTTTTTGCATCCAATGCGTAAGCACCTGTGGCTAAAATACTTGCTGCAATTACTGATGTTAATATTTTTTTCATCTGTCCCTCCTTAATTTTTTTAAACAAAATAATTATATATAATTTAGTTGAAGTATGTCAAGTTTTTTAAAGAATTAATATAAAGTTAATATTTTTTTTGTGAGTGTATACTTGGTATAATTTCAATAAAAAAGGTGCTTTATGCAAGATAAAATAAGGAACTTTTCTATTATAGCCCATATTGACCATGGTAAATCCACACTAGCTGACAGACTTATAGAATTTTGTGGAGGAATTACAGATAGAGAAAAAGAAGACCAACTTCTTGATACAATGGATATAGAAAAAGAAAGAGGTATTACTATAAAAGCTCAAAGTGTAAGACTTGAATATAAAGATCATATTCTTAACCTTATAGATACTCCGGGGCATGTTGATTTTTCTTATGAAGTTAAAAAATCACTAAAATCAAGCGAAGGTGCGCTTCTTGTAGTTGATGCAACTCAGGGTATAGAAGCTCAGACGCTTGCAAATGTATATTTAGCACTTGAAAATGACCTTGAAATTATTCCTGTTGTGAATAAAATAGACCTTCCAAGTGCGGAGCCTGAAAGAGTTGCACAAGAGATTGAGCAAACTATTGGAATACCGGCAGAAGAAGCTATTTTTGTCAGTGCAAAAACAGGTGAGGGGATTGAAGAACTTCTTGATGCAATAATAGAAAGGATTCCAGCTCCAAAAGGTAATCCAAAAGCACCAGCAAAATCACTTATTTATGACAGCTGGTTTGATAATTATCTTGGGGCTATATGTTTAGTCAGGGTATTTGATGGAAGTATTAAAAAAAATCAGGAAGTTCTTGTAATGGGTACCGGTAAAAAACATAAAGTATTAGACCTTTTTTATCCTCATCCTCTTAGAAAAATAAAAACAGATGAAATTAAAACAGGAGAAATCGGTGTAGTTGTAATGGGACTTAAAAATGTTGCGGATATCAGAGTAGGGGATACCATTACAGATGCCAAAAATCCTGCAACTGAGCCAGCAGATGAATTTGAAGAAGCAAAAAGTTTTGTTTTTGCAGGTATTTATCCGATTGATACAGATAAATATGATGATTTAAGAGATGCTCTTGATAAACTTAAACTTAATGATGCATCTATTACATATGAACCTGAAACCTCACAGGCTCTTGGATTTGGATTTAGGGTAGGGTTTCTTGGTATGCTTCATATGGAAGTTGTAAAAGAAAGGCTTGAAAGAGAATTTGGAATTGAGCTTATTGCAACCGCACCAAGTGTTACATATAAAGTAAAACTTACTGACGGAAGTGAAATAGAAATATCAAATCCAAGCGAGCTTCCTCCTCCAAATAAAATTGATAAAATTTACGAGCCATATGTGAAAGCAACAATTCTTACACCAAACGAGTTTGTCGGAAATCTTATTCAGTTTTTAAATGAAAAAAGAGGAGTTCAAGTCAGAATGGAATATCTATCACCCGAGAGGGTATTGCTTGAGTATGAACTTCCTCTTAATGAAATTGTGACTGATTTTTATGATAAGCTTAAAACCCTTACAAAAGGTTATGCAAGTTTTGATTATGAGCCGATTGGTTATAAAGAAGGTGATCTTGTAAAAATGGATATAAGGGTTGCCGGTGAAATTGTGGATGCTTTAAGCGTTATTGTTCCAAAAGACAAGGCTGAGAGAAAAGGAAGAGAACTTATTAAAGTTATGAAAGAACTTATTCCAAGGCAGCTTTTTGAAGTAGCGATTCAGGCAAGTATCGGCAATAAAATCATAGCAAGAGAAACGGTAAAAGCTCTTAGAAAAGATGTAACGGCAAAATGTTACGGCGGGGATATTTCAAGAAAAAGAAAACTGCTTGAGAAACAAAAAGAGGGTAAAAAAAGAATGAAAGCAATAGGAAAAGTAAATATTCCTCAAGAAGCTTTTTTAAGCGTATTAAAAATAAATTAACTCTCTTTTATCCTCATTGCAAAAAAGAGTGCAATAAATAAAGATAAAAATCCTACATATGCCACATTGTTAAGACCTATAATGTCACTTAATATACCTATGATAAACGTTACAAATGCGGGAATTAAAAAAGCAAGCATCATATAGATACCGTTTAGGGCGGTTGAATTTTTTTGATGATGAATGATTGAGAGCATTACCGGACCTGTGCTAAAAAGTGTTAACCCTAAAAATATTAGTGGAATATAAATTAAATTAAAAAATATAAAAATCGGCATTGAAATAATAGCTAAAAATGTAGATATTATAAGTGTTTTTTTATTGCCTATTTTATCAGCTATATTTCCTGAGACAAATGTACCTATTATTGCAAAAAACTGGAAAAAAGAGAGTGATATGTTGGCTTTGGTGAGAGTTTCTCCAATATGTGTCAAATATAAAGGGAGATAAAAAGAAAAAAATATTTTTGCAAAACTTTGAAAAAACATAAATCCGGCAATTATTAAAAAGAAATTTTTATATTCTATAAATATTTTAAAATCAGCTTTTTGTTTTGCTTTTGGAGTGAAATCTCCTTTTATTTTGCTCAGTTGCCACCAAAGAAAAATTGATGCAAAAACGGCAAAAAATATTGTTTTTAAAAGTCCTTCAAGTCCCCATAAACTGATAGCAGCTGATACTATTAAAGGAGAAATGGTTCTTGCAAGTTCTCCTCCTACCATAAACATACTCATACCAAAACCCATTTTAGGCGTAACTTCTTTTACAATTGCAGGAGTTGATATATGAAAGATTTGAGCTGAAATCCCGGCTAAGAAGAGTAAAATAATCAAAATTATATAATTCGGCGCAATTCCTATTAAACTCATAAGTATTGCAGTACTCAGAGGTGATATTATAGTAAAAAATCTTATATCTTTTCTTGAAATTATCAAAGCAAGATAAGGATTTAAAAGTGCAGGTGCTCTTCTGATTACTTCAAGAAGTGATGCCTCAGTAACACTGATACCGAGTTTTTGAATCAGTAAGGGTAAAACCGGAGCAAGATAAGATGTATAAATATCATGTGTTAAATGAGCAAAGGAGAGCAAAAAAACATTAAATTTACTTTTCATATTTTGCCTTTTTGAATCGAAGTTTAGCATAAAATAGAGGATGATGAATAAGTTGATGCGCATATAGGTAATTGAAAGGGAAAATATGTTTGTTCAGGTAATAAATAGTATAAATTTTAATTTTGCAGATAAATGAATGTGTAATTGATTGATGAAAATATGAAAGTGTATGTCATATTTTTAATGAAAAAGGTAAAATAAAAAAATCTACAATTAAAGTGAATAAATATTCCAATATAAAAAATAAGTACAATCAGGTCAGATTTTAAAATTTCATTTTTTAAAATGTCTGCTAAATGCTGTTTAGTTTTATGAAGATTTTAATGGCGGAGCCGACGGGACTCGAACCCGCGACCTCCGGCGTGACAGGCCGGCATTCTAACCAGCTAAACTACGGCTCCACTTGGCATTATAGGTGGTGGTCGCTGCAGGGCTCGAACCTGCGACCCCCAGCTTGTAAGGCTGGTGCTCTCCCAACTGAGCTAAGCGACCAAGTTAATATTAAGTGTCAAATGTTTAATTTGAAGAAATATTATGTAGTGGCATCCCCAACGGGATTTGAACCCGTGTCGCCGCCGTGAAAGGGCGGTATCCTAGACCACTAGACGATGGGGACACATGGTGACCCGTGCTGGATTCGAACCAGCGGCCCTCTGCTTAAAAGGCAGATGCTCTACCGACTGAGCTAACGGGTCACATTCACAACTTGTCGTTGTGGACTGAAATTATATGTAAAAAAAATATTAAAGTCAAGAGTTTTTTGAAAAAATTATTGATTTTCTTTTAAAGGGTCAAATTTAAAAATTTTTATATATTCTTTATAAAGTTCTGGATAATGAACTTTTAATGTTTTAGGTCTTAAAAAAAAATATTCTGTTGTGACAGCAAAAAATTCTGCTTTATTTGTATAGGCATATTCATCAATTATTCTATCTTTAACGGCTTTTTGAAAAGTTTTGTTAAATATTGTTTTAAAATGTTCGAAATCTTCAATCGCAAAAACAGGAATACCATCAATCATTCCTTCTTCAAAATCAAGTTCATGGGCAAATTCGTGAATTATTACGTTTCTTTTTTGATAATGATATATATCTCTTTTTGCTTCATCCCATGCAATAATTACAGCATCTCCTACACTCTCACCGCTTATTAGCATTTCTTTTTTTACTATTCCATTTTGATTTATATGTTTTTTTATAATTGTATGCGGATAAACATAAATATATTTTAATGATGGATAACAGAAGTTTTTATATGCTATGGTAGGCAGGCATGCATAAAAAGCAATAATACATTTAATTTCATCATTAATTTGCATATATTTTGGAATAAATTGTTTTTCTATTAAAAATCTTTTAATTTTAAATTCAATAATTTCTTTTAAATTTTTTGGTATTTTTTGATAATAGTCAAGTTTTTCAAGATATTCTTTGCAAATGCAGGGTTTATTTTTGAGTTTCTTTAAATATATCTTAAATTTTATATAATCAAATATTTGATATAAAAGGAAAAAAAAGAAAATTATCCAAAGGATAATAATAAGTTTTAAAAAATTATCCAAAAATAGCCTCTATTGATTTATAACCTGCTGCCGCTAAAATAATAGAACCGATAACATTCAAAGAGATATATACAAGACTTTCCATAACAAGTCCGTTTTTCATTAAAAAGAAACTTTCAACTGCAAAAGTAGAAAAAGTAGTAAAAGCACCCATCATTCCTGTTGTAAGTAATGATTTGAGATAAGGGTTTTGAATGGTTCCAAACTGAATAAGTCCAATTAATGAGCCTAATATAAAACTACCCAATAAATTTACTGCAATTGTCCCAAAAGGAATATCGTGTTTAAAAGCACTGTTAACAAGACCTGCTGTATAAGCTCTTAAAATTGCTCCTATAAATCCTCCTATACCTATTGCCAAATAAGTGTCAAATTTCATCATTTTGCTCCTTTAATTTTTTATATTCTTTATCAAGAATTTTTTGCATTTTTTCTCTGGTTTCTTCATACCAATTTGGATAATCTTGAGGGTAAAAACTATCAAGAAAAACTACTTTTATTGGAACTTTTTTGATTAAAAACTTTCCTTTAAAAGCATATGGAAGATTAATTATTACAAATGGTTGAATTTTTGGATTTAATTTTTCTGCAAGTGCTTTTACCCCCTTTTTCCATGGAAGCATTTTTT
>JALTBU010000273.1 GCA_027008345.1 Nautiliaceae bacterium
GGGTATCAGCCGTTTTTCAATTTTTTAAGGCTGGCTGTATAGTAAGAAAAACGGCACAAAACTTACCATCAGCCATCCCTCCCTTTAACGCAGGGAGCACACTTACTACGACGAGACGATTAAAAACCATTAATCGTGGATATTATATAAAAAAATCTGGAGCTTGGCAACCCAAGCTCCCGTCACGCTCGAACCGAGCGTAACGGGAGCCAAGACTCCCTTAATAACGGCTAAAGCCGTTTGATTTTTGCGCCTTTTTTAGATACACTTATAGATACATATTTAAACCAATAAAAAGGCGCAAAAATCAAAACACTACACGAGACATTAATGATCTATTTGCAAACTCATAAAACAGACGAAGAGATAATCGAACTCTTCCAACGAGTTAGAGCCTTGCAAACTAACGGATATCAAATAAAAGATGCTATATTAAAAGCGACTCAAAACGACTCTAATCAAATTCAAACTACTATACCTTTATCTCAATTTCATAAAGATAATATACCCGCATATCTTGCAACTAAACATCGGGCAAAACTTATTAAGTTTAGAGCTGAAGGATTTGGATATGGAAAAATTGCTAAACTTTTAAAACAAAGAAACATATACAATAAACAAACTGGTAAAGAATATAGTCGCTCTACAATAAAAAGAGCATTAGAATTAATCGAAAAAGGAAGAAAAAAATGAATATTGCAATTCTTTGGAGTATTATCAATACTATACTTTTACTTGGAATAATCGGTTACATTTTTTTAATACATAAATATTTAAACAAACATGATATTATAGATTATGTATCCCAAATATTTAAAGTTAGTAGAGAAAATTTACGAAAAGATTTACATTTATTTTTAGAAGAAGTAAAAAAAGAATATTCAAATCATCAAAAAGAAATATTAAAACTTTTAGAAGAACAACAAGAAGAAGCGGAAAAATTAAAAAAAGCAATCATAAACGAAGGAAGAGTTTTTAAACAATATTGCCAAGAGAGAATAAAATCCCAAGAAGAAATAAATCAATTAATTGAAAAAAGAATTTCAGATTCTCAAAAACATATTGCTATGCTTGAAAAGAAATTAGACAAATGTAAAAGAAAAATTGAAAGGTTAAAAAATGAATCTAAA
>JALTBU010000274.1 GCA_027008345.1 Nautiliaceae bacterium
AAAGCTAAAGTTGAAGGAATATTTTTCCCTAATACTGAATTTTTTGCTAAAAAAGCACCGTTTTCTTGGAGTCTGTTTTTTGCAGTTTTATTTATAAGCATAGCATTAAGCTCTCCTGTAAAATTAAATATTTATAAAAATCAAAATAAAAAAGGCTACGATATTTTAGCAGTGCTTGATACAAGCGGTTCTATGCAGCTTGAACATAAATTAGATAATGCTAAAGCAATTCTTAATGATTTTATAAAAAAAAGAAAAAATGACAGAGTAGGACTTGTAGTTTTTGGAAATATAGCTTATATTGCATCTCCACTCACATTTGACAAAAAAAATTTCAGTGAAATTTTAAAAAGAATCTATCCCGGAATTGCAGGAGGTCAAACAGCTATTTATGACGCTTTATTTTTAAGCTCTACTCTTTTTAAACATTCAAAAGCAAAAAACAAAATAATTATTTTAGTAACAGACGGAATTGATAATGCTTCTTCAACTCCAAAAGATTTAGTCATAAAAACTCTAAAGCAAAATCATATAAAAGTTTATGCCATAGGACTTGGGATGGATGTTGATGCAAAAGCCTTAGAAAATTTAGCAAAAAATACAAACGGCAAATTCTTTTGGATAAACTCTGCACGTGAGCTAAAAAAAGTATATAACACAATAAATAAACTTGAAAAATCAACAATAAAAACAAAAACCATTATCCAAAAACACTATTTTTACGAATATCCTTTAATTATTGGACTTTTATTTTTTATCTGGTTTTTGATTAATTACAGGAGAAGTATATGGAATTTTTAAATCCTTATGCTCTTTTTTTACTTCTTGGATGTTTAATTATTTTTATTAAAAATAAAAATCTTCCGTTTAAAAAAGAAATCTTAGAAAAAATAACCCTTAAAGTCTCCTTTACAAAGAAAAAAAGATTTTTTATCTATCTTTTAGCATATATTTTTTTGGTTTTAGCCCTTGCAAGACCTATTATAAAACACGGCTATACAAATGTAAAACTTCCAAAAAGCACTATAGCTATTATTTTAGACGCTTCAGCACCTATGAAATGTAAAGATATTTATCCAACCCGCTATGACGCGGCTATTGAAAAATTAAAAGTTTTGTTTTCAAAA
>JALTBU010000275.1 GCA_027008345.1 Nautiliaceae bacterium
AAGAAGCTATTACTCTTTTTAGACTTGTAAGAGAAGCTACAGGGATTGATATTATCAAACTTGAAGTAATAGGGGATACTGCAAAAACACTTTATCCTGATGTAATGGAAACGCTTAAAGCTTGTGAAGTATTGGCAAAAGAAGATTTTACAATTATGGCTTATACAAATGATGATCCAATTATGGCAAAAAGACTTGAAAATGCAGGAGCTGCTGCTGTTATGCCTCTTGCTGCACCTATTGGTAGTGGGCTTGGAATTCAAAATAGATATAATGTTGTATTTGTAAAAGATGCAGTAAATGTGCCTGTAATTGTTGATGCTGGAATTGGTACTGCAAGTGATGCGGCTGTTGCAATGGAGCTTGGGGCTGATGGAGTTCTTACAAATACAGCAATAGCACAAGCTAAAAATCCAATAGCAATGGCTGAAGCTATGAAACATGCGGTAATTGCTGGAAGAATGGCTTATAAGGCTGGTAGAATTCCTAAAAAGCCTTATGCAACTGCTAGCTCACCTCTTGAAGGGCTTATAGAATTTTAATGAAATTTCTTTTTTTCCTTCTTTTTATTTATTTAGCTATATGCGGATATTTATATTTTACTCAAGATAGTAAAGTATTTAACAGAAAATGGGCAAAAGAGTACACTCCTAAATTAGCTAAAAAAATCTATTTTGATTCAAGTGTCGGGAAATTAGAAGGTGCTTATTTAGAAAATGGTAAAAATCTTCCTTTGGTTTTATATTTTAGCGGCAATGCAAATAATGCAATTGAATTTATAGATAAAATTGCCCCTAAAATAAAAAATTATAACTTCATAAGTTTTAATTATCCGGGATATGCAGGAAGTAAAGGAAACCCAAGCGAAGAGAATTTTTACAAAATGGCTGATGAAATTTTTAAAAAATACAGACCTGATTTTGTAATAGGTAGAAGCATAGGTACTGCTGTTGCTTCATACCTTGCATCAAAATATAAATTTAAAGGACTTCTTCTTATAACTCCATTTGATAGTATAGTATCAATTGCAAAAGCTAAATATCCTTTTTTACCAGTTGGACTTCTTTTAAAATACAAATTTCCTGAATCAAAGTTTATTTCTAAAAGCAATATACCAACTGT
>JALTBU010000276.1 GCA_027008345.1 Nautiliaceae bacterium
GGAACTTTTTTGATTAAAAACTTTCCTTTAAAAGCATATGGAAGATTAATTATTACAAATGGTTGAATTTTTGGATTTAATTTTTCTGCAAGTGCTTTTACCCCCTTTTTCCATGGAAGCATTTTTTGAGGATTAACTTTGTTTCTTGTACCTTCTGGAAAAACCACTACTTTAAAACCTTTGTCGATTCTTTTTTTTACTTCTTTTATCATTTGTATAACAGAGCGCTTGTTTTTTCTGTCTATTAAAATCATATCAGTTTTTGTAACCATATATTTTATAATAGGTAAATCTCCTAATTCTTTTTTAGCGACCCATATAAGTTTTTCATCATATATACTTTCCATTAAAGAAATATCCAAATTATGTGTATGATTTCCAATAAGAAGTTGAGCATCATAATCTTTTTCACCTTCAATTATTACTTTTTGGGCAATGAGGTTCGTTAATATTTTTGAAACTTTTTTTCTATATTTAAGTTCATTTTTAGGGTCAATTCCACACATTATAGAAGCATATAAAATAGCACTTCCTCCATAAAGAATTTTAAAAAATGATGAAATATAATCAATTATTTTCATTTACCCATCCTATTTTATTATGTATTTTGATTTTTATATAATTATTTTTCTTATTTAAAATTTTAGCATTTGTTTCTTTTTTTACAATATAAAAAACAGTTGAATTTTTAGTAGGAAGAATTTGTACTTTTGTTCCTTTTTTTAAAATTATGTTACCTTTTGGAAGAAATTGTATTATTAAATAAATACTTAAAAGTAAAGGGAAAAGTAAAAGCCAGATTTTTTGATATATAAGATATATAATTATTCCTAAGGCGATTAAAACAAGAATAATTATATTTAAAGGTGTGAAAATTTTATTTTCATTAGGATTAATATCCGTTTGAGTGCTTATTGTATCTTCTTTTAATATTATTGGAATTGTTTCTTTTTCAAATCGATTTTGTTGAGTGTTATAATAATAAAAAGTTAATTTTTTTTGTTTTTTTGGTAGAACTATATAAAAAGTGGCTTCATTTGGAGAAACAATAGTTAAATTTTCTTCTTTATTAAGTTTAAAATCTTCTATATTACAGTTTTTACATTTAATAGTAAAAGAAAGAATTGTTTTATTATTTTCATAATTGGAAGAAATAGGATTAATAATATTAAAATTATCTGCGAGAACTCCGCAAAAATCTTTTATATGAGGTAGCTTTTTTATTATAATCTTTTTATTAAGATTAATTTTTTGCTCTTCTTGATTAGTGTAAACTGTAATTGTTTTATTTGAATCGTCAGCTTTGAATTTTGCATTGAGTTGATAAATATATGGATTTATTTGAGTTATGTTCAATTCTATATTCGAATCATTTAAAAACATTAAATTTGGTTTTGGAGATAGTATTTTGAATTTTAGGTTTACAATTTGATTTTTATAGTAAAATGGTTTTAAATTTTCATATTTTATTATCAAATCAGAAGCGAAGAGAAAAAAGGGTATTAATAAAAAAAACAGTCTCATTTTAATGCGATATTATTTTCTTTTATAAAATTTTTAATATAACTTAAATATTTTTTTCTTGCTTTGCCCCATAATGTAATTCTTGCTGAATTTTTTATTTTTAAAGGGTTTATCCATCTGCCATAATGCATTACTCCAAAATGCAGATGAGGACCAGTTGAAAGACCGCTATTTCCTAAATATCCTATTATTTGTCCCTGTTTTATCCATTTACCGTTATAAATTCCTCTTGGCCATCCGTGAAGATGTGCATATAATGTGATATATCCATTTTTATGTTTTATTTTAACTACTCTACCATATCCTCTTATCCAACCTTTATAAATAATTTTACCATCTGCTACTGAATGGATTGGTGTTCCTATTCTGTTTACAAAATCAATTCCATCATGCATTCTCCATTTATGAAGAATTGGATGGAATCTCATACCAAAATATGATGAAATTCTCTTGTATCTGAGAGGAGCAGGTAAAAACATACCTTTTAAACTTTTGGCATGTTCATCATAATATCTGCCGTCATTTGGATTTAAAAATGCCATATAATGATAATAATTGTTTTTAATAGAAGCAAAAAGAATTTTAATGTCTTTTATTTTTCCAAATCTTGATTTTTCTTCATATACGGCATTTATAACGGTTCCTTTTGGTATTGCTTTGAAATTTACTTTATCGCTAAATATATTTATGAGTTTATGAGTTAATAAATTAGAACCAGTTGCTCTATAAATATCATAAGATAAATATCTGTTGATTGTGATAGATATTTTTTTTGTAGAGGTATCGTAAATAATAGGTACGATTTTTGTAATAAACTTATTACCTTTTTTAATAATTTGAATTTGTTGTTCTGAGTTTAAAGGTATTAAAGCCTGTTTAAAATTATTGTTGTCTTTTAAAATAAAAAAAACTGTTCCGTTATTAATATGTCTTACTTCTCTTTTGATAGTAGGTGTAAGGTTATAATATATTTTTACAGGTATTTTATAATCTTTTAAAAATTGATAAAAAGTATAATGCCTGTCCCATTTTTTAATATCAATTTTATAAGCAAAAAGTAAAAAAGGAATAAAAAGTAAAAAAATAATTTTTCTCATTTAAAAAAACCTTCAATCATTTTGATTCCATCTACTCCTCCTAAAATACTTTCCATTGCCCTTTCAGGATGTGGCATAAGTCCAAAGACATTTTTTTCTTTATTGCATATTCCTGCTATAGAATCTACACTTCCGTTTGGATTTAATTCATTTCCATTTTCGTCACAATATTTTAAAAGAACCTGACCGTTATCATACATTTCTTTCAATGTTTCTTCATCTACTTTATAATTACCCTCTGCATGTGCAATAGGAATATTTACAATATCACCCACATTTAAATTTTGTAAAAATTTATTATTATTGTTTATTACTTTTAAATGATGAAATTTTGAAATAAAATGTAAATTTTCATTTCTTGTCATTGCCCCTGGAAGTAAATGTGATTCAAGAAGAATTTGAAAACCGTTGCATATTCCTAATACATATCCGCCTTTTTGTGCAAATTCAGCAACATTTTGCATAACAGGAGAAAATCTTGCAATTGCACCGCTTCTTAAATAATCTCCATAACTAAATCCGCCGGGAAGTACTATTAAATCATATCCATTTAAATTATGCTCAGTATGCCATATAAAATCGGCTTTTGCACCTATTTTTTCGAAAGCCCATTTTGTATCTCTGTCGCAGTTGGTACCAGGGAAGACAATAACTCCTACTTTCATTCCTTAACCTCTATTTCATAATTTTCTATAACAGGATTTGCCAAAAGTTCATCAGCCATTTTTTTTGCTTCTTCTATTGCTTTTTCTTTATTTTCTGTATCTATATTTAATAAAATCTGTTTACCTACTCTTACATCTTTTACATTTTCAAACCCCAATGTTTCAAGTGCATGAAGGACAGCTTTTCCCTGAGGGTCAAGAACACCTTTTTTCAAATGAACATTTACCGCTATTTTCATTTTGATTCCTTTATTCTCTTTAATACTTCTTGATATGCTTCGTTTATATCGCCTAAATCAAATCTAAAAAGGTCTTTATCCATCTTTTTGCCTGTTTTTTTATCCCACAATCTACAACTATCAGGAGTAATTTCATCTGCTAAAATTATATGTCCATCTTTGTCTTTTCCAAATTCTATTTTGAAGTCTACTAAAATTAATCCTATTTTGTCAAAAAAATCAATTAAAAATTTATTTATTTTTCTTCCATATTCTCTTAAAATGTCGAGTTCTTTTCTGTCATTTACAAGATTTAAAATCATAGCATGGTCGTCATTGATAAGCGGGTCGTTAAGTTCGTCATTTTTATAATAAAACTCCACAATTGAAAAAGGAAGTTTTTCTCCTTCTTTTAAGCCTAATCTTTTTGATAGACTTCCGGCAGCTATGTTTCTTACCACAACTTCTATTGGAATAATATCCACTTTTTTTACAAGCTGTTTAGTTTCATCAATCTGTTTAATTAAATGTGTAGGAATACCTTCTTTTTCCAAAGCTTCAAAAATTAAAGTAGTAATGGCACAATTTAGTGCTCCTTTCCCGCTTTGAGTATCTGCTTTTTCTCCGTTAAATGCTGTAAGTGAATCTTTATATTCACAAATCACTTCATTGGGATTTTCAGTTTCATATATTCTTTTTGCTTTGCCTTCATATAAAAGTTTCATTTATTCTCCTTTTGCTTCTTTGGAAATTATTAATGCTTTTAGAATATCAGAACCTGTTAAAAGCTGTAAATCTTTTTGAGGATCAAGTTCGTTTTTGTCTGATTTTTTAAGTTTTTTATGTTCTATTTTTGCAAGTTCAGCTTTTAAATGGTTTTTTAAATCAGCTTCTTTTATTAATATACCTTCATTCTCTTTTTGTATTTTTGCAGGATGAACAATAATATCAGGCGTTACCCCCTTTGCCTGTATTGTTCTACCACTTGGTAAATAATATCTCGCAACAGTCAGTCTTATCGCTTCATCTTTATTTACAGGCAGTATTGCTTGAACGCTTCCTTTTCCAAAAGTTGTTTCACCTACAATTATTGCTCTTTTATGATCTTGTAAACTGCCGCTTACTATTTCACTCGCACTTGCGCTTCCTCCGTTTACCAATACTACAATTGGAATATTTTTATAAGTTCCTTCTTCATGGGCATAATATGTATAATTTTCGCTTTTTACCCTTCCTTTTTGAGATACTAAAATTCCTTTGTCAATAAATAAATCAAGTGTTCCTACAGCCTGATTTAAAAGGCCTCCAGGATTGTTTCTAAGGTCAATTATAATTCCTTCTTTTCCTTCTTTTTTAAGTTTAGGGAGAATTTTTTTAAGAGAATCAACTACATTTTTGTCAAAAGAACTTATTCTGATATATGCGATTTTCGGGTAGCCTTTAATATCTTTTTGTTTTACAGATTTTATTTTAATAATTGCTCTTGTTATTGTAACTTTGAAAGGTTTTTGACCTTTTCTGACAATTGTAAG
This sequence comes from Nautiliaceae bacterium, assembly GCA_027008345.1. GTDB lineage: Bacteria > Campylobacterota > Campylobacteria > Campylobacterales > Nautiliaceae > JALTBU01. The sequence goes on from JALTBU010000276.1 coordinate 5,037, forward strand.
AGTTATTTTAGTACCGGGTTTTCCTCTCATTAAGTTAACTGCTTCATCTAAACTCATATCAAGGGTTGCTTTATTATTTATCATAAGGATAACATCTCCCGCTTTAAGTCCTGCTTTTGCCGCAGGTGTATCGTCAATAGGAGAAATAACAGTAAGCACGCCATTTTTCATTCCGACAACAATACCAAGACCGCCAAATTCTCCTGTGGTTTGTATTTTAAGTTCTTTATAGGCTTTTTTATCAAGGTAGCTTGAATGGGCATCAAGTTCTGGTAAAAGTCCTTTTAATGCTTTGTTAATAATTGTAGTGGTATTTAAATCATCAACATAATACGCTTCTATCATATTTACCACTTTTACAAATTTTTCATAAGCTGCAAGTCGTGTTTGTCTGGATTCTTTTGCAAATAAAGAAAGTCCTATTAAACAAATTAAAAATAATTTTTTCAAGTAATCTCCTTGGAGTTTTTGAAATTCTATTTTAATTTATAATAAAAATCAAGGAATAATAGTGGAAGAAACGATGGAGTTAGGAGGAAGTTTTATGTTTTAAGTTAATATCTCGATTAGAATCAAAAATAAAAGGGAAAGTAATAAAATTTGTTATGAATATCATTAACACCAAAGAAATTTATTGTAATGTAATAGGTTTAAACTATTGTATTTAAATTTGATATAATAAAGCTGTAAAAATGATTTGAAATATCTTGACATAAAATGACTAAACTTGTTATAATTATGGTAACTAAAACTTTTAAGGAGGGAATAAATGGAAAAATTATTCGAAAAACTAACAAATCAAATGATGGAAGCGATTGAAAGTGGGCTTAGTTTAGCACTACACAATAAAAATCCTGAGGTACATCCTTTGCATGTATTATGGGGACTTTTGACAAATACAAACACGGTGTTAAATCAAGCTTTAAATAAAATGGGAGTCGACAAAGTCGCAATTGAACTTGAAGTAAAAAGTGCAGTTGACAGACTTCCAAAAGTGGATAACATTACAAAAGAATCAATTAGAATTGGAAGAGAATTAATTGATAGTTTACAAAAAGCAGAAGCTCTTGCTACAAGAATGGGTGATAAATATGTAGCTGTTGATACATGGCTTATTGCAAATTTGGATAGATTTAAAGATATACTCGGAAAATATGTTGATTTAATGGAGCTTAAAAAAACTCTTGAAGCAATAAGAGGTGATGCTAAGATTGAGAGCAAAACTGCTGATGAAAACCTCGATGCATTAAATAAATATGGTATTGATTTGACTGAAAAAGCAAGAAAAGGTGAACTAGACCCTGTAATTGGAAGAGATGAAGAAATCAATAGAATGACTCAGATTCTAATTAGAAAAACAAAAAATAATCCAATTCTACTTGGTGAACCGGGTGTTGGTAAAACAGCACTTGTTGAAGGTCTTGCTCAAAGAATTGTTAAAAAAGAAGTGCCGACAAGTCTTCAAAATAAAAAGATTATTGCACTTGATATGACATCACTTATTGCTGGTGCAAAATACAGAGGTGAATTTGAAGACAGACTTAAAGCTGTTGTAGATGAAGTAAAAGCAAATCCAAATATTATTCTTTTCATTGATGAAATTCATACAATTGTTGGAGCAGGTGCAAGTGAAGGTAGTATGGATGCGGCAAATATTTTAAAACCGGCACTTGCAAGAGGGGAGCTTAGAACAATTGGTGCAACAACTCTTAAAGAATATAGAAAATATTTTGAAAAAGATGCGGCACTTCAAAGAAGATTTCAGCCTGTAATGGTTAATGAACCAAGTGTAAATGAAGCAATAAGAATTTTAAGAGGTCTAAAAGACAGACTTGAAGCTCACCATCAAGTAAAAATTTTAGATGAAGCACTTGTTGCAGCAGCAAAATTAACTGATAGATATATTACTGATAGATTTTTACCGGATAAAGCAATTGACGCTATTGATGAAGCAGCAGCTGAAATTAGAATGCAAATTGAATCTGAACCGTTTGAGCTTTCTAAAATAAAAAGAGAAATTGAACAATTAATGGTTGAAAAACAAGCACTTGAAATGGAAGGTAGCAATACTGAAAAAGTGAAAAAAAGACTTGAAGAAATTGAAAAACAACTTGCTGATTTAGAGGAAGAAAAAAGAAAACTTGAAGCAAAATATGAAGAAGAAAAAAGAGTTTTAAAAGAAATTGCAAATATTAAAGAGCAAATTGAAAAACTTAAAAATGAAGCTGAAATTGCAAAAAGAGAAGGTGATTTTCATAAAGCTGCCGAAATTGAGTATGGAAAAATAGTAGAGCTTAATAAAAAATTATCTGAGCTTGAAGCAAAATGGGAAGAAATGCAAAAAGAAGGAACACTGCTTAAAAGTGCAGTTGATGAAGAGGCAGTTGCGGATGTTGTAAGCAAATGGACAGGAATACCTGTATCTAAAATGCTTCAAAGCGAACTTGAAAAAATATTGCATATTGAAGATGAGCTTAAAAAATGGGTTGTTGGACAAGATGAAGCAATTAAAGCAGTGGCAAGGGCGATTAAAAGAAATAAAGCCGGACTTGGTGATCCAAATAGACCAATTGGAAGCTTTATGTTCTTAGGTCCAACTGGTGTTGGTAAAACTGAAACAGCTAAAACTTTGGCAAGATTTTTATTTGATGATGAAAAAGCTCTTATAAGATTTGATATGAGTGAATATATGGATAAAATTTCTGTATCAAAACTTATTGGTGCAGCACCTGGATATGTTGGATATGAAGAAGGTGGACAGTTAACTGAGGCTGTTAGAAGAAAACCATATAGTGTAATTTTATTTGACGAAATTGAAAAAGCACATCCAGATGTATTTAACATTTTATTACAAGTACTTGATGACGGAAGACTTACAGACAATAAAGGTGTTACAGTTGATTTTAAAAACACAATAATTATCTTAACAAGCAATATCGCAAGCGATATAATTATGGAAATCAAAGATCCAAAAGCGAGAAAAGAAGCTGTTTGGGCAGAACTTAAAAGAAGAATGAAACCTGAATTTTTAAACAGACTTGATGAAGTGGTGGTATTTAATCCACTTGGAAAAGAACAAGTTAAACAAATTGTTGAAATTCTGCTTAAAAAAATTAAAAGCAGACTTGAAGAGAGAGATATTGAGCTTGAATTAAGCGAAAGAGCAAAAGATTTTATTGCTGAGGTTGGATTTGATCCGGTATTTGGAGCAAGACCACTAAAAAGGGCGCTTGCAGATGTTGTGGAAGATAAATTAGCAGAACTTATCTTGGCTGGTAAAGTTAAAGATGGAGACAAAGTCGAATTTGATGTTGATGAAAATCATATCATTGTTAAAGTTAATGGTGTAGAAGTTGCAAGAGACCCTAAATAATTGGGTCTTTTGATTTTTTATAATTATTAAAAGTGTCAGAGATTATATGTATGTAACGTATCTTAATAAATTATTAAATTCATGTTAAATTTTTGTTAATAATTGTCGATTTTTATGATACAATTTAATAAACCTTTATTCAAGGACAAATAATGGATGTTAAACAAAAAGCAATTGAAAAAATTAAAAAATCAAATCTTGATAAAGATAAAATTGATACTACAATACATCATATAAAAGAGTGGTATCTTGAAGATATAACAGAAGAGAAATTTTATAAAGAACTTGTTAAAAAATTTCCTTTTTTAAAACCTTTGTTTTTTTAAAGGTTAAAAATGTTTTCTTTTTATTTTTCCCTTCATATTATAGCAGTTACAAGCTGGGTATTGTTTTTACTTCAATTTATAAAATCCCTTCAATATCAAAATATAACAGAAGAATATATATTTGGATTTTTGAGTCTATTTTTTTTAATTATCACTTTTTATTTAGGTATAAAACTTATAAGTTTTAATGTAGATGTTTTAAAATCTGGTGGATGGCTTCATTTAAAAATTACTCTTGCTTCTATTTTAGCGATTGAAAATTTATATTATATTTTTAAGTTTTTCAAAAGAAAATTCATTTCAAAAAAAATAGCGGAAATTAATTATTGGCTTACATATTTAATATTTGTATTTATTTTGTTTTTAACACTTTTCAGACCGTTTTAAAGGATATGATATGAATAATAAAAGAATAGAAGAGAAATTAAAAACAGGAAAAAGACTCTCAAAACTTGATCAACCTAAGAATATTATAAATAAAGAAAAAGTACTTAGTGATAATGATTTTATTGTTTCTAAAACTGATACCAAAGGTTATATAATTTACTGCAATAGAATTTTTGTGGAAATGGCCGGATGGAGCAGGTTTGAGCTTATTGGTGCAAACCATAATATAATAAGACATCCTGATATGCCTAAAATTGCTTTTAAAATTTTATGGGATTTGATACAGAATAAAAAAGAGTTTTTCGGATTTGTAAAAAATTTAAGAAAAGACGGCGGGTTTTACTGGGTTCTTGCATATATTACACCTGATATTGATTTAAACGGCAATATTATAAGTTATACTTCTTTTAGGAAAAAACCAAGCAGAAAAGGTATAGAGACTATAAGTGAAATATACAAAAAGTTAAAAGAAGCTGAAGCACATGGTGGAATGAGTGCTAGTTATGAGTTATTAAAAGAGCTTTTGAATGCTGATGATAATAATGTTATTGACAAATATCACAAATTAGTATTTGATTTACAAAAAGGGTGAGAAATGTTTTTTAAAAAAAATAAAGTAAATGAAGAAGTTCTTGATAAAATTGAAGAAGTTGTACAAAAAGCATATGAAGGTGAGCTTTATCACAGAATTATTATAAATGGAGAAGAGAGCAAAGAAGAAAAAATTGCATGGAATATAAATGAAATGCTTGATCAGATTGAAGATTTGTTAAGAGAAGCTGAAAATACCATTAAAGGTATTATAGACGGACAGGATTACAGATATATTATGCCAAGTGGTCTTCATGGTGAATTTAAAAATGTTGCAGAAGAATTTCAAAAAGTCTCCGAATCACTTAAAGTATCAAAAAAAGTTGAGTTAATAGCCGAGCTTTCGCATAAATTTACGGAAATAGACGGAGGAGTTAGTGCAAATTTAAAAGCTGTTGGGGAAAATATTTTTGATATTGATAGTTCTTTTAAAGAAATAGCAAGTAAGGTAAAGTCATCATCAAATCAGGCAAATGAAACATTTGAAAAAATGAAAGAGGCAAAACAAAGTTTTGAAATTCTTTCTCAAAAAGTAAATGAAACTTCAAATGAAGTTGAACAGATGAGCGAACATATTACATCTATTTCAAATATTGTAGAACTTATTAAAGATATAGCAGATCAGACAAATTTACTTGCACTAAATGCGGCTATTGAAGCGGCCAGAGCAGGAGAGCATGGAAGGGGTTTTGCAGTTGTTGCAGATAATGTAAGAGAACTTGCTGAAAAAACCCAAAAAGCAACTAATGAAATAGCAATTACCATTCAGACTTTACAACAGCAGTTTATGAGTATTAATGATAATACAAATCATATTGTAGAAATAGGAAACAGCTCATATAAAACACTTGAAGATTTTGAAAAACTTTTATTTACCCTTCAAAAAGATTTAAATGATGTGAATGAAATTACTGAGAGAAATATGTTGAAACTTATAATAATTACTTTTAAAATTCATCATATTATTTATAAATCAAATATTTATTCATCTGTGACCAGAGAAAAAGTTGATGAAATTACGTATAATATCACTGATGAAAACTGTGCCCTTGGAAAATGGCTTTATAATCCTAAAATAAGTCAAATTTTAAAGGGTTATAAAAATTATAATACTTTATTAAATTTACATAAAGAAATACATAAAATAGGAAGAGAAATTCTTGATAGGTTGAAATCAGAAGGTGTTACGAGAGAAAATAAAGATTATTATTATGAAAAATTAAAAGAATTAGAAAACATTGCCCAAAAAATGTTCGAACTTTTTGAAGAATTAACTAACTATATTTTTGAAATTAAAAAAGTTGATGAAATTTTAAAAGAAACGAAGGAAATTTAATGTTAAGATTTGCTCCGAGTCCCACAGGTGATATGCATATAGGAAATTTAAGAGTTGCAATTTTTAATTATCTTGTAGCAAGACAAAATAATGAAAAACTTTTAATAAGAATCGAAGATACGGATAAAGAAAGAAATATTGAAGGTAAAGACAAAGAAATATTGGAAATTCTTAATTTGTTTGGAATAAAATATGACCAGGTAGTGTATCAGTCAGGCAATTTTCATATTCATCAGCAGATGGCAAAAAAACTTCTTGATAATAAAAAAGCGTTTGTCTGTTTTTGCAGTGAAGATGAAATTGCAATAGAAAGAGAAAAGGCAAAACTTGAAAAAAGACCTTACAGATATTCAGGAAAATGTGAATATCTTGATTCAAAAGAGGTTGAGAAAAAAATAAAAGAGAAAAAGCATTTTGTAATAAGACTCAAAAAACCTGAAAAACCGGTTAAATTTAATGATTTGATAAAAGGTGAAATGGAATTTTTCCCGTTTGATATTGACAGTTTTGTAATAATGAGGGCAGATTTGACTCCTACATATAATTTTGCATGTGCCATTGATGATATGATTTATGATATTTCGCTTGTTATAAGAGGTGAAGATCATCTTAGCAATACTCCAAAACAAATAGCAATAAGAAAAGCTCTTGGATATGATAAAGAGATAAAATATGCCCATTTGCCGATCATTCTTAATGAAGAAGGCAAAAAAATGAGTAAAAGGGATAACGCAAGCAGTGTAAAATGGCTGCTTGAAGAAGGTTTTTTACCTGAAGCTATTGCAAATTATCTTATTTTACTTGGAAATTCTTTTGAAAAAGAAGTTTTTACTCTTGAAGAAGCGATAGAGTTTTTTGATTTAACTAAAATATCACGTGCCCCTGCAAAATTTGACATTGAAAAACTTAAATTTTTAAATAAAGAGCATATGAAAAAATTAAATAATCTTGCAAAAAGATTTGGGGTTAATGACATTTATGAAGGATTATTAGAAATATTTAGAGATGAAAGCGATACTTTAAAAGAAGTAAAAGAAAAATTTGACAGAGTTTTTGAAAAATGTATAGACGATGAATTTAAAAATGAAAGGGAGATTATAAAAAAAGAGATTTTGGAAAATGAACTTGAAGAGGATTATGATGATTTTAAAAAACGAATTCAAACAAATACAGGACTTAAAGGGAAAAAACTGTTTATGCCTTTAAGAGAACTTTTAATAAATCAAAAACACGGAGCAGAGATTAAAGATCTTTATAAAACAATGAAACCGTATTTAAAAGAAGTGATAAAAACAAGATAATTTTTGATACAATAAAACAAAAAATGGAGGGGAGATGAATACAGTTTTAATAAGTGTTTTACAATTTATAAATCTTATTATAGAAATATATATCTGGGTCGTTATTATTGCAGCATTAATTACATGGGTCCAACCAAATCCTTATAATCCAATAGTTAGATTTTTATGGAATGTAACGGAGCCTGTTTATAGATACATAAGACGTTATATCCCTACAAATTTTGGAGGATTTGATATAGCTCCTATTATTTTAATTTTGGCTCTGGAATTTTTACAAATTCTTATTAATAATATTATAGGAAGGCTTTATTGATACTACTTTTAATCCCTATTTTTCTTTTTTCTCTTAATCTTTCTGAAATACTTACTCATCCAAAAAGTTATGTAAGAGATTTTTATTTGACTGAATTTATGAGAGAGACAAACAATTCTACTCTTGCATTTAAGGCCTATACATCTTTATATAAAGTAAAACTTTTTAAACATACAAGACTTTTAGCAAAATTTCCTAAATTCAAAGATATTTATAAGTGTGTAAATGTCAAAAAAGAGTATTTAAGAGATGTTGATATAAGTTGTATTTTAAATAACGGACTTTCACTTAAAACTATTTCAAAACTTAATAAAAATGATTTAATGTATCTTTATTTGAAACTTCCTTCTTCAAAGCAGAAACAAGCAGTAAAGGCATTTTTGTATAATGATTTTTCAAAAATATTTAATAATAGAGATTTGGGATATTATTTTATTTTAAACTATCCAAATGAAAAAATAGACCAAGAGATAAAAGATTTCAGTATATTTGAAGATAAATATTTTTATATGTTTGTAAAAAGTGCTGTTTTAAATCATTTAAATAAAATTCAAAAATCATTAAATAATATTGATTATAAAAAATTTGATGATAAAACAAAATGGTGGCTTTTTTTAAATGCTATGACTCTTAAAGATACAAAAAGAGCATTTAATATTTTAATTTCTATTAATAAAAAAACTTCTAAAATTAATTTTTGGCTTTGGCAATTAAGTGGAGAAAAAGGGTATTTAAATGACTTATTATCAAATAAAAGAGTTAATTTTTATACTCTTTATGCTTATGAAGAAATTCATAAAAAATTTACAAACATAAAAACAAAAATTATTTATAATTCCATAAAAAAACCTTTGTTTGATCAAAGAAATCCATGGGATGTTCTTAGATTTTATAATAGATTAAATAATACAAAAGATTTATTTACACTTGCTAAAAAACTTGATAATAAAAATTCAATCGCACTTAAAGCAATTACACTTGATAAAGCGTTTCATTATAAATATAACTTTTTTATAACACCTGATATTTATAATGATAAAAATATTTCATTTAAATCATTTGTATATGCCATAGCAAGACAGGAGAGCAGATTTATACCTGCAAGTGTCAGTAGAAGTTATGCACTGGGTACTATGCAGATTATGCCTTTTTTGGTAAGAAGTT
>JALTBU010000277.1 GCA_027008345.1 Nautiliaceae bacterium
CCAGAGCTTGAAGACTGGCTGATAAGCTGCGCGATAGCAGTGAATGATAAAATTATAGATACTCTTGATACTCCTTTAAAAGACGGGGACAAAGTAGTGTTGCTTCCGCCTGTATGCGGGGGATGATTTAGTGGATGAGGAAAGCAGAAGGAATTTAGAATGGAAAATGGTAAATTAGATAATATGGTTTTAGAAATTTACAAAGGCGGTGTGCCTGTAATGGATGTATTAAACAGGTGGTATGATGAGTTTAAGCTTGAAGGTTTTGGTGCAATGATCCCATTTATTGGAATAGTAAGACCTGATAACGGGATTGAAGGGCTTAGTTTTGATTTATATCTGCCGCTTTTGTCTGAATGGTTTAAAAAGTGGCAAAACCTGCCGGATGCCAAAATTACAATGGCTCATAGTTTTGGCGATGTGATGGTAGGAGAGACGAGCTTTTTATGTGCTGTATATACTAAGCACAGACGTGAAGGGTTTAAATATTTAGAAGAATTTGTAGAAGATTTTAAGGCAAATGCTCCTATTTGGAAATATGATTTAAAGAATGGAAAAAGAATTTTTGCAGGTGACAGGGCAAAACCACTGCCTCAGGCGGGAATACTTAAATAAATGAAAAATGAAAAGTGTAAAGTGTAAATTAAAATATATGAAAGGTGTGAGATGGCACATATAAGTTTTGAAGAGTCTATAAAAATTTTGAATGAAAATTTGCCAGGTGTTAAAGGCAGTGAGAAAGTTTTTTTAAGCGATGCTCTAAACAGGGTTTTGGCAAAAGATATAGTGGCAAAATATGACAATCCGTATATGCCGACAGCTTCAATGGATGGGTATGCGATAAATTATGATGATATTGATAGTGAAATTAAAATAATTGGCAAAAACCCAGCAGGACATTTTGATATTAAAGAGATTAAGAAAGGAGAAGCGGTTAAAACTTATACGGGTTCATTTATGCCAAAGGGTTCTAATACGCTTGTGCCTATTGAAAATGTTGAGGTTGAAGGCGATAAATTAATAATTAAAGAAAAAGTACAAAAAGGTTTTTCAGTAAGACCTGTGGGGGAGGATTTTAAAAAAGGAGAAGTGTTAATAAAAAAAGGAACACT
>JALTBU010000278.1 GCA_027008345.1 Nautiliaceae bacterium
ATCCTTCTTCATTAGAATTCTTTTTAAATTCATCTAACAATGTGTGTCCTTTTCCTTTAACTATACAAGCTGGATTTAGCATATATATATTTGGTCTTACTTTTTTAATAATTCCTTTAGTTTCAAGAGTTTTTTTCCATCTATAGTATGTATCAGTACTTATCCCTAATTCCTCTTTAATAATTGAATAATGCATATAAAATTCAATACTACCTGTTTCAAGCTCTTTCATTATCCAAAATAATAATCTAATCGCTTTCCCTGCAATCTCTTCGTCTTGAATTAAAGCTTCTGTAAATGCGTGGAATACTTTTGTAAAGTTTTTATCAAATTCTTCTGGATTACCAATTAATAATATTTCTTTAAGTTCTCCTGTTTTTGGGTCAATAGATTGTTGTTTGCTAAATAATTTACCTCTTTTTTTAGTTTCAATTTTATTTATCATTTTGTATCCTTTCGTAAAATTTTTAATATATTATAAGAAAATTTTTCTTATAATTCAAGTAATTTTTTCATATTTTTCTGAATTTTTTTATTATTTATAAGAATACATATCCCTAAATTTAGGTTTTTTTTTCTTCTCTTCTTCTATATCTTATAATACTTTATACCTATCGTTAGCCAGTAGATATTGAATAGTTAATAGATTAACGATAATTTTTAGGCTGTATCGTAAGTCATTTGATTGACGATAGGTAGTAGATAATAAATAATAGGTGAGCCAGTAGCTAACCGCTACTGGACTAACATTAAGAAGATAAATAATAAATCGGTAACCTTCCCCCCAACCCCCCTTCCTACGATGTAGGCAGGGGGGCTATTAGACAATAGGATAAGGGAGAAGGTTTTTCCTTTCCTTGAAATTACTTTTTTTCCCTATCGTCCTAAGGGGGTGTTAGGGGGTTTCCCCCCTGCAAGAGGTGTTTTGACGTCAGACAAAACATAGCCTCGTTTAATATCTTAATAACAACATATAACATTGGGCAATAGGGAAAAGTATCACAAAATAAACTATCTTCTCCCTTATCCTATTGTCTAAAATAGATTTAGATTATTAGATACATATTTTCGGACTTTACCTAAGTTTTTCTCTTTTATTATATGTTC
>JALTBU010000279.1 GCA_027008345.1 Nautiliaceae bacterium
AATATTGACAGCTTCGCTGTATTACCACCCCCTCGCTCACTCCCAAAAGGGAGTGGCTCGGTTGGTGGTTGCAAGACTTCGTCTTGCTTTAACGGCTAACGCCGTGCAACCTTTACAGGTTGCAATTTCTCACAACGACTGCACGCACAAGGCGTGCAGGGCGACACGGAGAAGTTAAGCGAGTTTCTTGGCTAAGAAGCTACTCCCTGCAAGCTCCGTGTCGCCTGATTTAAAAAAATAAAAGTAATCGCAAGAAGATAGTCCCAATACATTAAAATTTTTCAACAAAAAGAAATAAGACAATAGGATAGGGAAGAATTTTGCTATAATTATGGTAGGCGATACAGGGCGAAAGCCCCATATCTTTAATAGAGCGGTGTCACCACCACCGCTACTATTATGAGGATTATGAGTATCCTCATAACGCACCTCCTGCGGTATTCTAACCGCATAACCCCACCCAACCGCCCTGGCGGTAGTGGGACAACCACTCTGACCTACCAAGTTGAATTATATCATAATTAGTTACTTAACATAATATAGTTTCTCTTCAAAACAAGGTTACATTACATTATCATATATTTCATATCGTAACGAAATATTATTTCAAATCGTTTCAGTATGAAATAATTTATCTCAAATTGACAAATCGGTTTGAAATATGATAAAATGTTACAACGATTTGAAACAAGGAGCGGTTTATGGAGTTTGAAGTATTTGGATACAAAATAAGCATAGAGAAAAAAGCGTTAAAAGATAAAGACACGGGAGAAATGCCAAACGACTTACGCTGGGCGTTGGAGATTTTAGAAAAATATGGCAAAAAATTACCTCCAAGCAAGAGAAAAATTGAAAGTGCAAAGCGTGCAAGTGAAATAAAAGCTAAAAGATCAAAAGAGAAAATAATTAATGCGGTAAATCTACTTAGATTAGAGGGAGAGGAGATAACACCTTATAAAGTCGCAAAAGTTGCAAGAGTGAGCTATAATACTGCGAGAAAGTATCTACAAAAATAATAAAGTCTTCTTTCCTATCCTATTGTCTTATATATTCACAATATATAACTTCTATATAACTTCTATAAATTATTGTAAAGTCTAAAAT
>JALTBU010000280.1 GCA_027008345.1 Nautiliaceae bacterium
TAAAAGACGGGGTTATTGAAAACTGGCAAGCAGTTGTTCCATCTACCTGGAATGCGGGACCTGTTGATGGAAACGGAAAAAAAGGTGCTTATGAAGTTAATTTAATCGGTATGAAATTAGCTGACCCGGCTAGACCTCTTGAAGTAATTAGAAATATTCACTCTTATGACCCTTGTATTGCCTGTGCAGTACATGTAATGGATGTAAAAGGTAAAAAATTAGGAGAATTTAAAGTAGACCCACTTTACGGAACTTGTGGAGTGTAAGGAGTTAAAAATGAAATTTTTAAAAGTTTTAGGAAATTATCTTGGCGGAATTGAATTTTCCGCCGGATTTAGATGGCAACACTGGATTAGGGCAATATCTATTTTTGGTTTAATTGCAACCGGATTTTATATAGCAAATCCTTATATCACTTATGGAACTGCTTCGGCTACTCCTACAAGATTTTTGCAAGCAGGATTTAGAGAGTGGCATATAATTTTTGGTTTTGCAATGATTGGTGCGGTTTTATATAAAACAATCTATTTTTTCTTTTTTAAAGAGGCTAAATATGAAAGAGCTTCAATAAAAGATGCTTTTAATGTAAAAATGGCTTTGCAACAGATTGGATATTATTTATTAATTTCAAAACATCCACATACAAAAGGTGTTTATAATCCTCTTCAATTTTGGGCTTATACAATGCTTTATGTGTTTTTTTATGGAATTATTATTACAGGACTTGCTCTTTATGCCGAGGTTTATCACAGCGGACTTGGAGCAATGCTTTATCCTTTTGCAAAATGGGTAGAGAGTATTTTTGGAGGTCTTGCTTATGTTAGACTTTGGCATCATATCTTTATGTGGGCTATAATTATTGTGGTATTTATTCATATTTATATGGCTGTTTATAATGCTGTATTTGGTAAAAATGGCGGAATGGATGCAATTTTTTCTGGTATGAAATGGGAAAAAGAGGAAAAATAATTCTTCTTTTTTCTAAATATAAAATGAAAAGTAAAATTAGTTTTATTTCTCATTTTATATTTAAAGGCATTATATGAAAATTTTAGTTTTAGGTATTGGTAATATTTTATTTGGAGATGAAGGAATTGGGGTTCATTTAGTTAATTATTTAAATGAAAAGTATAATTTCAAAGATGCTGAAGTTGATTTGATAGATGGAGGAACACTTGCTCAAAGACTTATTCCTATAATTGTTGAATATGATAAAGTATTTATTTTTGATACTGTTGATGTTGATGAAGGTAAAATAGGGGATGTTTATTTTTTTGATTTTTTAAATGTGCCAGAATGTATAAGTTTTGAAGGAAGTGCACACGAAGTTGAAATGCTTCAAACTCTTGAGATGATACATCTTATGGGAGATTTGCCGGAAACTAAAATTATAGGTGTTGTACCTTATGTAATTGGGGAAGACACAACTTTTAGCATAACTGAACCTGTAAGAAAAGCAGCAAAATTAATGGAAAAAATTTTAATAGACGAGCTTGAAAAATTAGGTGTTGAGTGTGAAATTAAAAATCCCAATGTTAAATTAGAAGAAATTGCAAAACTTAGCTATAAATTAGGAGTTCCTAAAGAGAGCTTAAAAGGTTTTGAGATGGAGAATAAATAATGATTTTAAAATTTACTTTTAATCTGCCTTCAAATCAGGGGATTATAGAAAAAATATTAATAAGAAATGCAAAAGATGTAAAACTAGGTCTTAGCAAAGATTTAGAATATTTATATGCTTATGTTAAAGGTGAAGAGGATAAAATAGAAGATTTTTCAAGAAAAATAGCTGATGAGCTTCCTATAAGTATTTTTTTAAAATCTCTAAATGCCGAAGTTGTAGAAGAATTTAGGGATGATTTAGTTAGAAATTTTCCAAATATTTCCTTGCCTCCTTGTCCAAAATGTTTAAGAGAGGTAAAAGATAAAAAGAATGAACATTATTTTGATATTTTTCATCATTGCGAAGTATGCGGATATGAAGTTAAAGAAAAATTAAAAACTGAAAAATTTGATTTTAATATAAAAGAAGAAAGAAGAAAATTTTTTGAAAATTTAGCAAAAAAATTAGAAAATGAAAATATTTTCATTCAAACAATGAACGGAGCATTTGAAATAAGTAAATCTTTAGAAGATGTTGATTTTGTAATGGCTAGAGATTTAGCAAGAGTAGCTAAATATTTTATATCTTTTGAAGGAGATGCTAAAGCTTTAGCAAGTATTGAAAAGCCTTTTATTAAGCTAAAAACAAATTTTGAATTTAAAAAGAATTTTCATTATGCAGTTGCTTTTCTTGTAAAACTTCCTGATTGTATGGTAACAGAATTTTTATTTGAATCTGGGGATTTTGAACTTTTAGGATTTAAAAAAACTAAAAATCCAAAAGATTTGAATTTTGAAGTTAAAACTTGTAAACCTTTATTTGCAGTTGTTAGTGATTCTAAAAAGAAAGATATTATAATTGAAAGTGGTGATAGAGGAATAATTCCTGCTTTTGAAAAAAATATAAAAAGTGAAGGAAAATATAAAAACTATGGCTACAAAAACGGAATAATTGACAAAATTGAAAATTTAGGAGAAATTTTTGCAAAAGAAAGTATTTCTTTATTTAGTGGATTTTTTGGAGTTTTAGAGCAATGGGAGATTCAAGATAAAAATATTATGGGATTTTGTTTTTATGAAGAAGAGAATAAAATCCTTATAAATTCTCCTAAATTTGGACTTGTTGAATATATTGATTTTAAATTTGAATTTGATTCTTTTGAAGAAATTTTTGCAAAAATTGCCTCAATGGATGAAACTGGTCCTAAACTTATTAAAAACTTTAAAGAAAAAAGAGCTAATCTCTTTGAAAATGCCCTAAATTCAGATATTAAAAGCGATAAAAAAGGAATTTATTATTTATGGGGGCTTATTGGAATTATTATAGGAATTGGAAAAAATATAGATGAAGGATTCAATAATATTTTAAAATATTCAAGCGAAGCAATGGCGAAAAAAGGACCTAGAATTGATTATAAAATGAATGAAAATAATCTAAATCCTCTTTGGGCTATTAGAACTGCTATGAGTTTTAATTTAGCTGGAGTTGATAATTATTTAATTAGTTATGGAGTGATTGAGAGTTTTGCAGAATTCTTATCAAATCAATATGAAACATTTAACAGGGATAATGATTTACAAGGAGCAGTAATTGTAGGGGATTTATTTAGAGGAGAATTTTTAAATAAAATTTATAGCTACATTGATAAAAATTATAAAGTTTATACTCCTCGTGCCTTACAGATAAGCGGAGGAATAGAAGCACTTGGAAATGCTGTAATCAATAAAGAAGCTAAAAATTAAATTTTTTTAGCTATTATTATTGAAGTAGGGGAGAGTTTAAAATTTCTAGCTTCTACTACTTCAAATTTTTTATTTATTTTTTTACAAAGTTCATTTAATGTATAAAAATTTTGAATGGAATTTGGAAGATATTCATAAGCTTCTTTATTTCCACTGATTATTCCCCCGATTTTCGGCAAAATTTTATTTGAATAAAAATCTATACAGTTTCTGATAGGGGATTTTTTTTCTGGTTTTGTAAATTCAAGTATCAATAAAATTCCATTTCTTTTTAAAATTCTTGAAAATTCATCAATTGCCTTTTGTATTTCAACAACATTTCTTATTCCAAAAGAGATACTAAGCACATCAAAAGTTTCATCGTTAAATGGTAAATTTTGAGCATATCCTTGATAAAATTCAATTTCTGGAAATCTTTTTTTAGCAATTTTAAGCATCCCTTTGCTTGGGTCAAGTCCTATAATATTATTAGTGTATTTTGTCCATACTTCTATCATATCACCGCTGCCACAGGCTATATCAAGGATTTTTGGATTGT
>JALTBU010000281.1 GCA_027008345.1 Nautiliaceae bacterium
TCTTTTACTTTTTTATATTCATCCATACTTTTATGAAAATCAAGATGGTCTTGTGAAAATGAAGTAAATAATTTAGCAAAAAATTCAATTCCCTCAATTCTTTGCTGAACTATTGCGTGAGAACTAACTTCCATAATATAAAAATCAGGCTTATATTTAAATGCTCTTTTGATTGTAGTAAAAATTGGAGGAGTAGTGAGTGTTTTAGGCTCAATCTTATTTAGATTGTAAAAAAATCCTTCTGTTCCCTGTGTAGCCACATTAAACCCAAGTTCTTTAAGCAAAAAAGACAAAACAAAAGCAGTAGTCGTTTTGCCGTTTGTTCCGGTAATTCCGATAAATTTAGTAGAAAGGTTAAGAGCTTTTAAAAGCTCTTTTGGAGTTATATAAGTTTTGATATTTTTTGCATATTTTGAATTTTGAGCTGTTTTTAAAAAAATTTTATTTTCAGTAAGTTCAGAAGT
Organism: Nautiliaceae bacterium; assembly: GCA_027008345.1. Taxonomy (GTDB): domain Bacteria; phylum Campylobacterota; class Campylobacteria; order Campylobacterales; family Nautiliaceae; genus JALTBU01. The sequence goes on from JALTBU010000281.1 coordinate 465, forward strand.
ATTATCTGTTATTAAATCATTTTGTAAGTAATGAATTAAATCCATTAATAATCTCTATATCATCAATTTGGGAAATAAGCTCTTCAAAATAGCTTATTGCATTTTCTTTAAATCCGTATTTTAAAAGCATATCGAAAAATTCAATTAATTCTTCTTTTTTTTCAAAAAGTACTTTTGTTGAAAGTAAAATATTTTCCAAATCTTCTTTTGATTTTACAATCTCTTTTACATCTTTAAAAAAAATTCCGTTAATTTCTTCATTATTAAAATTTTGGGGAGAAGCTATAAGCTCATTAATTATTTTTAAAACTTTTTTATAATCTTTTTTGCTTATAGCTTCTTCAAGAATAAGTTTTAAATCAGAATGAATATTTCGCAAGTTCATCCAATTTATCCTCATATCCGTGAGGTACATTCATAACTACTAAATCTGGATGTATTTTTTCTTTAAGTGCTTTTTCTATACCGTATTTAAGTGTAGCCCCTGCACTCGCACATCCGACACATCCACCTTGAAGCTGAACAAAAACGACAGGTTTTTTTACATCTATAAGCGTAACATCACCACCGTCCATTTGAAGCATAGGGCGTAATTCTTCTATTACACCTGCCACTGCTTCTTTTAGATCTTCATTTGAAAAAGGTATTTCAGCCATAATCTATCCTTATTCGGCTATTATTTCAATAACACACATTTCAGCTGCATCGCCTCTTCTAAATCCTGTTTTAATTATTCTTGTATATCCGCCGTTTCTTTTTTCAAATTTTGGAGCAATTTCTTCAATTACTTTTTTTGTTGCCGCTTTTGCTCTTTCATTTGAACCAAGTTTTGAATATACATATCTGTGAGTATTAAGATCATTTACTTTTGCTCTTGTTATAATCTTTTCGATATATCTTCTAAGCTCTTTTGCTTTTGGAACAGTAGTATTAATTCTACCATTTTCAATTAAATCACAAGCAAGGTTTCTTAAAAGTGCAGCTCTGTGCTCAGAATCTCTTCCGAGCTTTCTGTATCCATGTTTATGTCTCATGATTCACTCTCCTTTAATTTTGCTAACTTCTCTTCTATTGCTTTTTTAATATTAAGCGGCAATGGTTTATTTAATGAAAATCCAATTTCTTCAAGTTTTTCAAAAATCTCTTCAAGTGATTTTGTTCCAAGGTTTTTAATATTTGCAATTTTTTCTTTACCCATTAATACAAGTTCACCGATATATTTAATTCCAGCTCTATCTAGTGCATTAAAACTTCTACTTCTAAGATTAAGATTTTCTATCGGCTCAAAAAGAATATTATATTCTTCTGCTAATTCAACATCTTCTTTTTGTTTTGTTTCAAGTTTAAATTCTTTTGAAAATACTGCGAATTGATTCAGATATGCATTTACTGCATCTTTAAATGCATCAATTGGATCAATTTGACCATCAGTTTCTACTTCAAAAATTACTTTTTCAAAATTAGGATCGTCTTCGACAAGCATATTTTCAATATTGTAAACTACTTTTTTTATAGGGCTGAAATACGCATCAAGTCCAATAAAACCTTCTGGAAGTTCATCTCTGTAATTTTCTACAGCGACAAATCCCATACCTTTTTTGATAATAAGTGAAAGTTTTAGCTCTCCTTCATCATTAAGTGTCGCAATATATTCATTAGGTGTAACCACATCAATTTCATCATTTATTAAATCTTCACCTCTTATTTCTTTTGGCCCTACGAAATGATAATCAACCGTAACTTCATTTTTTGAAGAATCTTTGATTTTAAATCTAATATTTTTGAGATTAATTATAAAACTTGCAACATCTTCAAGCATACCTTTTAATGAATCAAATTCATGCTTAACTCCCTCGATTTTCAAAGCAACGGGAGCATATCCTAGTGTTGCTGAAATTAATGTTCTTCTTATTGGATGGGCTACACTAACACCAAAACCGGCTTCGAAAGGATAAATTTCGATAACCGCTTTGTTGTCTTCTTTTTTGTAAGAAAATTCGCTTGGAATTAAAACTTCTGTTTTTATTTTATTCATTTTTTAGCCCCTATTATTTAGAGTATAACTCAACTACTAATCTTTCCTCAACTGGGATATTTACTTCTTCTCTTTCTGGTATTCTTTGGAATACACCTACCATTTTTTCTTTATCAACATCAACCCATGGTGCAATACCAGTTTGAGCTGTAAGTTCTAATGCTCTTTGAATTTGAGGGTTGTTTTTTGATTTTTCTCTAATTTCTATTCTGTCACCTTCTTTAACAATATATGAAGGAATATTTACTTTTTTACCGTTAACCAAAATATGTCCGTGAGTTACAAGCTGTCTTGCAAATCTTCTTGTTGTAGCAAATCCCATTCTGTACACTACATTATCAAGTCTTCTTTCAAGAAGTTTAATAAGGTTTTCCCCTGTACTTCCTTCTTGTCTGTTTGCTTCTTTAAAGAATTTTCTAAATTGTTTTTCAAGTACACCATAATAATATTTAATTTTTTGTTTTTCTCTTAACTGTTGTCCGTATTCTGAAATTTTTGCTCTTCTTTGTCCATGTTGACCAGGTGCATACGGTCTTCTGTCAAGTGCACTTTTACCAGCTAATCTTCTTTCACCTTTAAGTTCAAGTGAAACACCAAGTCTTCTTTCTATTCTTTCAACAGGTCCTGTATATCTTGCCATCGTTACACCCTTCTTCTTTTTCTTGGTCTACAACCATTATGCGGTAATGGAGTAATATCTTTCATCCATAATACTTTAATACCCTCAGTGGCACCAACTGTTTTAACAGCAGTTTCTCTACCACCACCAGGTCCTTGTACTTTAATACCTACTTCTTTAATCCCGTATTCTTTAGCTTTTGCCATTACATCTTCTACTGCTTGTTGAGCAGCAAACGGAGTTGATTTTTTACTACCTTTAAATCCTAAATGTCCAGCAGAGCTCCAGCATAAAGCATTTCCCATTTCATCTGTTACAGTAATCATTGTATTATTAAAAGTAGCTGCGATATATACTACACCACGCCCTACTTGTTTTTTAATTTTTTTCTTTTTAGTTACTTTTCTTTTTGCCATTTAACTCCCCTTATTTTGCTTTTGCACCAACAGTTTTTCTTTTGCCTTTTCTTGTTCTGGCATTAGTTTTGGTTCTTTGTCCTCTTACAGGAAGTCCACGTCTGTGTCTAAGACCTCTGTAACAACCTAAATCCATAAGTTCTTTAATATTAAGCTGAACGATTTTTCTAAGTTCACCTTCAACGATATAATTATTTTGAATTTCTTTATTTAAGATTGAAATTTCATCTTCTGTAAGTTCATAAACTCTTTTTTCAGGATCAATTCCTGTATCTTTAAGAATTTTTCTGCTAGTAGTAAGACCTATTCCATAAATATATGGAAGTGCATATTCAATTTTTTTATTTTTTGGTAAATCTATACCTGCAATTCTTGCCATTTTTTATCCTTGTCTTTGTTTGTGTTTTGGATTTTCACAAATTACCCTAACAACACCTTTTCTTTTTACAATTTTGCATTTAGGGCAAATTTTTTTAACTGATGCTCTAACTTTCATAATATCCCCTTAATTTAATGTAAAATGAACAATGTAAAACGGAAAATTTCAACCCATTTTTAAATTTCAATTGTCCATTTTCAATTTTTCATTAATAAATCCCCTTAGGCACAATGGCCAGCCCTTGCATTATTTCAATCAAAAATAATGCAAAGCCTCATTTTGTGTTCAGGGGGACGAAATTATACCATATATTTATAAAAGGAAAAGAAAAAAAGAAAAGGAAGAAGGAGAAATAAGCATAAAATAACAACGATATTTCCTTGTTATAAGGAAATCAATGAAAAATAAATGCTAAAGAGCCAATAAGTGCAAGAGTTATAGTTCCAATATTTATTTTATCAAACTCTTTTTTAAGAAGAGCCAACATTAAATATAAAACAAATCCAGCACTTAGTCCTATTGTTATTGAATAAGTAAGAGGCATTAAAATAACCGTAATAAAGCTACTAACAGCTATGACATGGTCACTAAAATCTATATTTTTAAGTTCACTAAACATCAAAACACCCACCATTACCAAAATAGGATATATGGCATTATCCGGGATTGCTTTATATATTGGTAAAAAAAATAGAGTTGTAATAAACAAAAGTCCAGTAGTTATGGCAGTTAATCCGCTTCTTCCGCCTTCTTCAACCCCGGCAGCACTTTCTATAAAAGATGTTGTGGTTGATGTACCTAAACTTGCCCCAATTACAGTTGCAGCCGCATCAGCTTCGAGTGTTTTTTGGAGCTCTTTTGAATCCTTAAAAAGACCTGCTCTAAGCCCGATACCTGCAAGAGTTCCGATTGTATCAAACATATCTGTGACTAAAAATGTAATAATAACAGGTAGTAAACTAAGTTTTAAAGCACTTATTAAATCAAAATGAAAAGCTATCGGTGAAATGCTTGCAGGCATTGAAATAATGCCTTGTGGAAGTTTAGCAAGTCCAAATATCCATGCAACAATTGATGTTAGCGCAATTGCTAAAATAAATGCACCTTTTATTCTATAAGAATAAAAAACAGCAGCTAAAATAAATCCTAAAATTCCAAGCATTACATCAGGTGATTTTATATCTCCAAGAGACACCAAAGTAGCAGGATTACCTACTATAACCCCCATTCCTTTAAGGCCAATAAATGCAATAAATGCTCCAATTCCGGCACTTATTGCACGTCTTAAATCAACAGGTACGCTATCAAGAACCCATGCTCTGAATTTAGTAAAAGATAAAGCCAAAAATATAAGCCCGGAAATCATCACAATACCAAGTGCAGTCTGCCAAGGGATATGCATGCCTTTAACAAGTCCAAATGTAAAATAAGCATTAAGTCCCATTCCCACACTCATTGCAACAGGAGTATTAGACCATATACCATTAAGAATGGTAGCAATAATAGTAACAACTGCGGTAGCGGTAATTAATGCATCAAAAGGCATACCGGTTAAACTCATTATAGAAGCATTTACAGGAACGATGTACATCATTGCAAGAAATGTGGTAAAACCAGCTCTAATTTCAGTGGAAACAGTAGTGTTTTTTTCACGAAGTTTAAAAAATCTTTCAAGAAAAGTCATAACCTTCTCCTTTTTTGAATTATAACAAAAAGGAGAAGGAATTAATCTAAAATTAATTATTTAATTTCTATTTTTTTGCCTTCTGGCTTTTGTTTTTTTGGAATAAATATTTTAAGTACTCCATCTTCATATTTTGCTTCAATATTATCTAAATCAGCATCAGCTGGCAATTTGAAACTCCTTTCAAATCTACCAAAAAAACTTTCAATTCTTGTGTAATTTTCTTTTTCTTCTTTTTTTTCAAGTTTTCTTTCACCTGAAATTGTCAAAACACCATCATTTACAGAAATTTCAATATTTTCTTTTTTTACTCCTGGCAGATCAATTTCTAAATGATAACCTTTTTCATCAATTTTTTCATTAACCGCAGGTGTAAAACTTTTAACTTCTTGTGCAGGTTGATTCACATTAAGCACCGCACCAAGTCTTCTTTCAATATCTTGTAATTCTTTAAATGGATCAAATACTGTTGGCCACATTTTCCCCTCCTTTTTATAAATTTTTATTTTAAATATATTATATCATATTTAGAAAAATTTATCAAGAAACTTTATATTAATATACTAAAGTTTTATAATCTATTCCCTGATTTATGTGCTTTAATAATTTAATTTGTCCATTTGTTATATTAAATTTATAAGAATCGTTTTTTGTTTTTAAATCAAAATTCAAGTTATATAAGCCTCCATAATAGTATATACCTCTTTTGAGATATATATAATATTTTGGATTTTTACTTATAAAATCAAATACTATTTTCTGTGAATCAAAACTTCCGTTAAGGAAAAAAATACTTTTCGTTTTTTCGAGCTTTAAATGAATAATTGAATCAAATTTTTTCAATGCAGCCGTAGGAATAAAAGATGCACTCTCTATCAAAAGATTAAAAAAACCATGATTTTTATTTATTACTATATTCCCGCTGATTTTACCTTCTAAAATATACGGTATATTTAAAAAATTAAAAAATTGTCTTAGAGGCATATTTATTTGTACATTAACAGTATCTCCATCGCTATATCCATTAAAAAAAGCTGATTTAAAAGCAAAAACATTACTTTGATTATTATATTTAAATTTTAACTTCACTATCCCTTTTATTGGATATAAGACATTTTTTCTTATAAGCTTTAAATCGAATTTATCTAAATTTCCATTTAAATTTAATAATTTATTATTTTTTAAACCATTGATATTTCCATATAAAACTTTAGAAGAAATTATTGAATTAAAAGTAAAATCATTTTTATTGAGCAAATGCAATTTTATTCTTCCAATCATTGGAAATCTATATTTATTTATATTCATATATCCATTAAAATCAGACATAATCTCAGCATCGTTTTTTAATATAAATTTTAAATCATTGCTTCCTTCTAATGGTATGGAATGAAAAATAGGGAATTCAAAACCTTTTATATTACTTAAAAATATTTTTGTATTAAAATTTTTACCGTTTATAAAACCCGTTATTTTATGAGTCATACTATTACAGTTTAAATCTAAATTTCCATACCCCTTTGAATAAATATAATTTCCTTTAATATGTAAATTATTTTTATTTGCTGCAAGTTCGCCAGTTGAATTCAAATTTCCCTTTAAAAAACCCGCTATTGTTTCTATGTTGTCAAAATTAGCATTGTATGAAACATCAAAAGGCATAAATGTTCCAAAAACCTGAATAAAACCGTCTTTATTATTTAAGGTCATTGAAAAAGAATTTATTGAGTGATTAAAATAAGTAATATTAAATTTATCGGTAAAACATAATTTTTCTTTGACATAATTTTTTAAAAAATAAGAACCTATGGGAGAAAAGTACATACCCACTATCATAATGAGCAAAACAATCAATACAACAAAAAATATCACCACTTTTTTCATTTCTCTACTTTCAAAGGAGTTTCAAAATAAATAGAATTGCTTGGAAATGCAAAATCGGTTGGATATTTTTCGATTATCTCTTTTATTTTTAAATTAATGTCTTCTTTTATTTTTAAATAATCACTCCATACAGCTGTATCGGTAAAAAAGTAACAAAAAATACTAAGTGCACTATCTTCATATTCATCAAAATATATTAATAAACTTTCATCTTTTGCAATATCCGGATGATTATATAACATTTTTCTGATTTCTTCAACAACTTTTTTAACTGTTTCAATAGAAGTATTATAAGTAAGACCTATTCTCATAACTACACGTCTTTTATCTCTTCTTGAAAAATTTTCCACATTTGAATTTGCTATTACAGCATTCGGCACTATTATAAGTCTTTTATCAAATGCCCTTATTTTGGTAGTTCTCATACCTATATCTTCTACTATTCCCTCCGCATCTCCAACTTTTATCCATTCGCCTATTTTAAATATATTATCCGTTAAAATAGCAATTCCCCCAAATATATTTGCTGCCGTATCTTTTGCAGCAAGTGCAAAAGCAAGACCTCCAAGTCCAAGAGATGCCAAAAATCCAGTTACATTAATACCAAATTCTTGCAATAAAGCTATAATTCCAAGTGAAATAATAAGCACTTTTGTAATCTTTATAATAAAAGAGGCCATCTCTCTTGATGCCCTGCCGTATTTTCCTATAATATGATATACTTTATCTTCAAACACATTTATGGTATTAAACAAAGCCCAAAAAAGATCGAATATCAAAAGAGCCTTTACTATATGGTTTAGTAAATCGCCCCTTATTTCAAGAAAATAAAAAAAGAAATAAATACCACCTATTACAAACAAAAATTTAAGAGGTTCTTTTACAGCTTTAAAAATTTTATCGTCTATATCGGTTTTTGTTTTTTTTGTAAGAAGTCTTAAAAATTTCAAAATGTATAATGTAAATGCTTTTTTAAAAATCAAAAATATAAAAAGCATAATAAATGCAAGAAAAATTTTGTACAAAGGAAGAGATAAAAATTCAATATTTAAAAATTCCCATATCTGATGTAAAATATCATTTTTGTGCATTGTTAGCAACCCTTAAAAGATTTTGATTTATCATTATATCAACTATTTGTTTAAATGTAGGAACTGCCGAACTTGATGCAAAATAATTTGGCCATTTTGCTTTTATATTTATAAAAGTAACTCCTATTGTATATTTGTGAATACCATCGTTTGCAAAACCAAAAAAAGAAGAATTATATGTTTTCCCGTACTTTCCTTTTACACTTCTTTGAGCGGTACCTGTTTTACCAGCTGTAAATATTCCGTTAACTATGGCAGCTTTACCTGTTCCTTTTAAAACGACTTTTCTTAAAATCCCAAGCATTATTTCAGCATTTTTTGCAGACAAGACTCTTTTAGAATCACTTGATACATTCGCAATTTTTGGAGTAATTTCAATTCCCTGATTATTAAAAACATTATAAGCTTTAAGAAGCTGCATAAAATTTACCAATATACCATACCCGTATGCGGTTGTCGTTTCAAATACCGGATATTTCAGTTTTATCATACTTGGAACATATCCTCTTAATTCGTAAGGCAAATCCACTCCACTGAATTTTCCAAATCCAAAATTTTCAAGCCCCTGGTAAAACTCTTTGTTTGTAAGTCTAAGAGCCAATTGTGAAATAACAATATTACTCGAATAAACTATCGCATTTTCAGCACTCAGCCACGCAAAAGGCTCATCATCTCTTATAGGTGTTCTCCTCCATTCAGGTTTCCATCTCCCATTATATGCATTCAAAACTTCATAAGGATTAACTTTATTATTTTGAAGTAAAATGGCAAAAGTTATAGGTTTCATAACAGACCCAGGCTCATAAAGAGTTCTAATAAAACCTATTTTCATATTCTTAATATCTTTTTTTGATACTTTTTGAGGATCATATCTGTTTGATGAAGCAATTGCCAAAATTTTACCAGTTTTACTGTCCATTACAGCAGCCATCACCTCATCGGCCTGGAATTTTTCTTTTTGAGTATCCAGAAGTTTTTCAATTTTTCTTTGAAGAACAAGATTTATGTTTAACGGTAGATTTTCACCATTTTGTGGATGTTTAATATATACATTATTGTCATATATCACATTACCGTATACATCCCTGTATCCTTTAATTATACCGTTTGATTTTGGAGCAAGAAGACTGTCATAATATTCTTCAAGACCGTTTTCGCCTCTGTTTAAATCTTTTCTGAATCTTCCAAGTACCGGTTCAAGTGTATCTTTATAAGGATAAACCCTTTTATATGCATAATCTTCTATCGAATATCCTATTCTAAGTCCAGTTTTTTTATCAGCAATAAAAACTCGCTTCTTATCAAGTACTTTTAACAAATATTTTAAATTCTGAGCGGTTTTTAAATTTACTTTTGCAAGAATCACATATCTTTTTTGTCGTAAAAGTTTTTTTAATTTCCATTCAGGCACTGATGCATAAATAGAAAAAAGTTTTATAAATAAATTTTTTTTATCAGGATCAATAAACCGAGGATTTATACTTACAGCATAAATTTTTTCGCTTTTTGCAACTGTATAATTTTTAGTATATATATTTCCTCTTAATGCAAGCGTTTTTTTATATGTTTTTGGTTGAAAATAATTAGGAGGTTTATGTAAGCTTAAATATAAAAAATCCCCGAAAATCACGATAAAGAAAAATACAAAAAGAAGGAAAATAAGAGGAATTCGGTAATTATTTTTCATTCAATTACTAAATTTGGGTTTTTAAAAGTTCTTTATATGCATTTATTGCTTTATTTCTGACTTCAAGCATCATTTTCATCTGCATTTCGGCTTTTTGGATCGTAATACTTGCTTTTGCTAAGTCTTTAACCTCTCCCGTTGCAATTCCAGCTTCGATTTTTTCTGCTTTATTTAATGCATTATTTGTATTTTCAAGCTCTTTTTTCAAAATATCTGAAAAACCTCCACCATTTTTTTTATCCGTTGGTTTAAAAATCGTATTTTGTAAATTGTCTATTTTATTTATAAAAGCCATCGCTTATCCTTATGCTTCAAGTATGGATACAGCGCTTTGCGCTATTGCTTTTGCACTCTGAAATGCCGCAACATTAGCCTGATATGCACGAGTTGCTTCTATTAAATCGGTCATTTCCACTACCGGATTAATATTTGGATATGCAACATATCCGTTTGCATCGGCATCAGGATTAGTAGGGTCATATTTTAATATTGGTTTTGAATCATCTCTTACCACTTTATCAACAACAACGGTAGAAATAGGATTTTTTGCTTCAATTCCGTCTTCCCCCGGCTCATCAAGAGGATTTTCGTATTTTAAAAATTCTGAATTATTATTAATTTCTTCATTTAAAACTTCATTAAAAGGCACGGCTTTGAAAATAACTTCTTTTCTTCTATAAGGTCCGCCCTCAGGCGTTCTTGTAGTATTGGCATTTGCAATATTTTCAGAAATTATATTTATTCTGAATCTCTGAGCCGAAAGTCCATAACCGGAAATATCAAAATTATTTAAAAAACCCATATTCTACCTTTATATGTTTTTGCTGTATTCAAGTACAGCATTAAAAGTTTGTATTTCTTTTTTAATAGCTGCTACCGTTGCGTTGTATGCAATTGAATTTTTTGCCATTTCAGTTGTTTCCACATCTATATCGACACTATTCCCGTCGTTTCTTGCAAGATGCCCGTCTCTAAAAAATACTATCGGTTTAAATGCATCATCAAAATCTTTTGGTTGTAAATGCATCGGTGAGGTTTTGGCAAGTTCAAGTTTTTTTGAATCGTGATTATACAGTTTTTTTTCTTCCTGTGCCAGTGCATCTTCAAATCTTATATCTTTTGGTTTATAAAAAGGCGTATCTGCGTTTGCAATATTTGATGCAATTAAATCCTGTCTTATCTGTCTGTAATAAAGTGATTTTTCTAAAATTGGAAATGTTTTTGAAATATTAAAACCCACACCAATCCTTTTTTTAAAACAAGCAATAATCATTCCGAAATAAAAAATGATAAAATTCTATAAATATTATACTTTATAAAGGAAATTTTTGCAAAAAGCAGACGTTTTAATATTCATAATCGTGACAATTCTTATGATAATAGGCGGAGTATTTTCATATTCTCTTCCCACTTTTTTGGAAATGAGGACAGGTCTTTCACAATACCATTTCGTAATAAGATATATCATTATCTCATTTATGGGTTTAGGCATTATGGCCTGGTTTGCATATTTAAATCCTGACAAATGGTTTGAAAAAATCGGATGGGGAATTTTAATCGTTTCGGCAATACTTTTAGTAATTATGCCGTTTTTACCTCATCAGCTGGCCCCTACCATTAATGGGGCAAGACGTTGGATTAATTTGGGAATTGTTAAACTTGCACCTGTTGAATTTTTTAAGATAGGAATGATTTTCTTTTTGTCCTGGACATTTACAAGAAAAATGGGGGATAAAACTCTTGGAGAAGAACTTAAACAAATATTAATATATTTTGGATTTTTAGGATTTTTCTGGTTTTTCGTAATTGCATATCAATCAGACCTCGGACAGGTTATAGTAATGCTTGTAATTTTTATACTTATGCTTTTAATTGCCGGAGGTAAATTTCAGACTGTCGGAATAATTTCAGCTTTTGGTATGATGGTTTTTATTATTGCAATACTTATAAAGCCTTACAGAATGGAAAGAATCAGAGTTTGGCTTGAGAGAATGAACGAAGTTTTTTTTCCTAATTCAGATACTCACACAGCAATTATCTCAAACGGTCAGATTCAACAGTCTTTAAATGCAATTTACCATGGAGGAATATTTGGCACAGGAATTGGAAACGGTATTTTTAAACTAGGATTTTTAAGCGACGTTCATACCGACTTTGTACTCTCTGGAATAGCAGAAGAGAGCGGAATTATCGGTATAAGCATTATATTGATTTTAATAAGCGCTTTGATTTATAGAATTTTCAAAATATCTTACAGAAGTGAAAAAAAAGAATATCAGCTTTTTGCTTTTGGAATAGGCTCATTAATTGCAATTCAGTTTATTTTTAACGCCCTTGGGGTAACATCAATGATTCCTTTAAAAGGGTTAACCGTTCCGTTTTTAAGTTATGGAGGAAGCTCTCTTTTAGCATTGTCAACAGGTATTGGACTTGTACTTATGATAAGTAAAAAAGCAAATATTTAAGAGGTGGGGAATGAATATATCAAAAATAAACATAGCAATAACCGGAGGAGGGACCGGAGGACACTTAAAAATTGCAAAAGTTATCAAAAATGAGCTTAATAAAAAGGGAATTGAACCTATTTATATTGGCTCTATTACCGGACAAGACAGAAACTGGTTTGCAAATGAAGATGGTTTTAGTGCAAAATATTTTTTAAATTCAAGCGGAGTTGTAAATAAAAAGGGATTAAATAAAATAAAATCTTTCACAAATATAATAAAACTCTCTTTCGAAGCAAGAGATATACTTAAAAAGTACAATATCACAAAAGTTTTCAGTGTAGGAGGCTTTAGCGCAGCTCCCGCTTCTTTTGCAGCTGTTATAAGCGGCAGGGAGCTTTATATTCACGAACAAAACGCACACATCGGCTCTTTAAACAAACTTCTAAAACCTTTTAGCAAAAAATTTTTTAATACATTTCTTTATAATGACCCATACCCAGTTGATGATGTGTTTTTTGAAAATGCAAGAGTTAGAAAAAAAGCTAAAACTGTTATATTTCTTGGAGGAAGCCAGGGAGCAAGTTTTATAAATGATTTAGTACTTAAACTTGCACCTGAATTACAAAAAAGAAACATAAACATTATTCATCAATGCGGAAAAAAGGATTATGAAAAAGTCAAAAATTTTTATGAAACAAACAACATCCAAGCTGATTTTTTTGATTTTGATAAAAATTTGGTTGAAAAAATAAAAAAAGCTGACCTTGCTATAAGCAGAGCCGGAGCTTCA
>JALTBU010000282.1 GCA_027008345.1 Nautiliaceae bacterium
ATTTAATTAAAAAAGAAAATATTGATATTGTCTGTCATGTAGCCCTTCCTTATCAAAATTTGCCAATTATGCATGCATGTATTGAAACAGGCACAGCTTATCTTGATACTGCATTAGCAGAAACTGAGGATAATCCGGATACTTATTATGATTTGCAGTGGGCTCTTGATGAAGATTTCAAAAAAGCTCATACAATGGCACTCCTTGGATGCGGATTTGACCCGGGAGTGACTTCTATAATGGTTAAATATGCTGCAGATTATCTATTTGATGAAATTGAGGCTGTTGATATTTATGATTGTAATTTTGGAGAGCATGGAAGAGCATTTGCTACAAATTTTGACCCTGAAATAAATCTAAGAGAGCTTAATCTTCCGGGTAAATACTGGGAAGATGGAAAGTGGAAGACAACTGAGCCTTTTGAAATTGAAACAAAACACAACTATCCTGAATGCGGTGAGGCTACAAGCATTTTAATATGGCATGAAGAACTTGAAAGTATAGTAAAACATTTTCCAAAACTTAAAAGAGCAAGATTTTTTATGTGTTTTAGCGATAAATATCTATATCACTTTAAAGCTTTAAAAAATATAGGAATGTTTGATATAAAACCTATAAAAATTTGTGAAAACTGCGAAATTTCACCATTGCAGTTCTTGGCAAAAATTCTGCCGGATCCACAAGAACTTGTTAAAAATTACAAAGGTCAAACAAACATTGGTGTAATAGTTGAAGGAATTAAGGATGGCAAAAAGAAAAAATATTATATCTATAATATCTGTGACCATGAAAAAGCCATAGCTGAAACAGGAGCACATTGTGTCAGTTATACAACAGGAGTCCCTGCAATTATAGGATGTAAATTGATGGCTGAAAAAATCTGGTGGAATGAAGGCGTACACAATGTAGAAGAATTTGATGCAAAACCTTTCTTTGAAGAGATGGAAAAACAAGGACTTCCTATAAAAGTAATTGAAATTAAGGAGTAAAAATGGCAAATTTATTAATAATAGGAGCTGGAGGAGTCGGACGCGTAGCAACATTCAAAGCGGCTATGAATAATCACATTTTTGAAAATATAGTTTTAGCAAGCCGCACAAAAAGCAAATGCGACGCTATTGCAAAAGATATTAAAGAAAGACTTGGGGTTGAGGTTAAAACAGCTGAAATTGATGCAATGGATATAGATGCTACGGCAAAACTTATAAAAGATACTAAAAGTGAAATTGTTTTAAATGTTGCTCTTCCGTATCAGGATTTAGCGATAATGGATGCATGTCTTAAAGCCGGGGCTCATTATGTGGATACTGCAAATTATGAACATCCAGACGAAGCAAAATTTGAATACAAAGAGCAATGGGCAAAAAATGAAGATTTTAAAAAAGCAGGACTTATGGCACTGCTTGGAAGCGGGTTTGACCCGGGGGTTACAAATGTATTTACCGCTTTTGCCGCACAGGAGCTTTTAGATGAAATAGAAACACTTGATATACTTGATTGTAACGCAGGAGACCATGGATATCCATTTGCTACAAATTTTAATCCTGAGATTAATATCCGTGAAATCACTCAAAAAGGAAAATACTTCGAAAACGGAGAATGGAGAGAAATCGAGCCAATGAGCGTTAAGTTTGACTGGAATTATCCGGGAGTGGGTAAATATCCAAGTTATTTACTTTATCACGAAGAGCTTGAAAGTCTAACTAAAAACTTCCCTAGCATAAAAAGAGCAAGATTTTTTATGACATTTTCAGATAAATACCTTTGGCATCTAAGAGCACTTCAAAATGTTGGAATGACAAGTATTGAGCCAATTGAAGTGTGTGATGGTTGTAAAATTTCACCTATGGAATTTCTAAAAAAAGTTCTTCCAGACCCAGCAAGTTTAGGTCCAAGGACAAAAGGCCAGACTCATATAGGAGTTGTTGTAACAGGATATAAAAATGGTAAGAAAAAAAGATACTATATATATAATATTTGCGACCATCAATGTGCGTTTAGAGAAGTCGGCGCTCAGTGTGTAAGTTACACAACAGGCGTTCCTGCAATGATTGGAGCCAAAATGATAGCTACTAAAACATGGTTTGAAACAGGTGTTAAAAATATGGAAGAATTTCCTGCTCGTCCATTTATGTATGAATTAAATAAAAACGGTCTTCCTTGGTTTATTATTGAACTTCCTACAAAAGGGCTTCCGATAGATGAGGAATAATTTTTTCCCCATCTCAAAAAATTTTAGTTAACTTCACTCAAACTACTTGACAAATTAAAATAAAAAGAGTTATAATTCTTATGTCAAAAACTTTTAAGGGGGCGAAAATGTTTATTACAAACAATATTGACAAAGAAAAACTCAAAGAGTTTAGTACGCTTTCAATTATAAGCGGTATTATTATGGCAATTGCCGGTATTTTGGCCATTATTCATCCTGTGGCTGGCAGTTTGGCATTTGTTATCTTTTTAGGAGCGCTTTTTATAGCGGCTGGAATAGTAGAGGCTTATACCACATTTAAAGCACATCAAAAAAGTGCAGGTGCATGGTTTAAAGTATTTTTACTTTTAATTACAGGTATTTTACTGCTTATATGGCCGGTTAGCGGAATTGCAGCAGTGGCTATTTTACTTGCAGCATATTTCTTTATTGACTCATTTGCATCATTTCAAATGGGGCTTGATTTAAAACCTCTAAAAGGTTGGTGGATAGCTGTATTAAACGGTGTACTTAGCTTTATTTTAGGAATTATTATGATCATCGGATGGCCATTTACTGCACCATTTACAGTCGGAATCATCGTTGGTGTAAGTTTCTTGATGGATGGAATTGTACTCATTTATCTTGGATATCTTGCAAAAAAAGGACATTACGATTAATCCTTTTTAGGCCAAAACTTTACTATTGAATACCCCTCGTCCTTATGACGAGGTGCATTTTCATCAAATTCATAATCTTCAAAGTAATCATTTAAAATAGTCGCTAAATATTTAAGCCTATCTTCAATATCAATATCAGGAAATTCTTTTTTTAAAAACATATATAAATCTTCATCTTGATTTTTACACTTTTGATGAAGGTTTTTGATATTTTCTTCACTTAAATCCAGTTTATTTCCCATTTTTAACCTTTATAAATTTTATCTCCTATTTGTTTATATCTTTCATAATAGTATCTTACAAATTCATCGGCTTTTTTATTTAAAGGAAAATAATTTTTATCTTTATAAATAAATTTATCTAAAAATTTCTTTGCATCATCTTTTTTCAAATAAAAATTTGCTAAATCAAGATAAGTTTTTTTATACCACTCTTTTAATTTCTCATAATTGCCGTAATTATATTCTAAATTTTTGCCATTAAAACTAATAACTTCATTTTCAAAAAGTCCTGTTAAATGGATAAGCCCTTCAATATAATAAGGCAACACCTCATCAACTTCCATCCAACTTATAAGCCCCACTGCTCTTTTAATTGTATCTTCCAAAACAACCTGTTTTAATTTTTCTTCCTCATTTTCAAAAAATGCCATAAGCCCGCCTGTGGTAGCTTTAAATTCTTCTACATTTTTAAACATTCCTGAATTATTCATTTTAGATTCAGTATCAATATCCACCCATAAAATATGACCAAATTCATGTCCAATAGTTGTAATATCATAAACTTTTATAAATTTTTCTTTATCTTCAAGGTCTTGATAAAATTTATCCATAAATTCTCTACCAAGAATTTCATAACTTATTTGCATTTTAGGTCTTGCTTTAATATCTTCATACACTTTATCTACAAAAGCAAATATTTTTTTACCTTTTTCTAAACTTACTTTCTCATCATTTGGAACAACTTGCGCTGAAAAAAGCCCGTTAAATTCAGCTCCGTAAAACAAAGCAGGAGATGATATATAAAGCTGTGTTTTTTCTATATTTCCAAGTCCAAAATTTAAAAGTTTTTCATTTTTACAGTATTTTTTATACATCGATATAATATTATCTTTTACTTCGCTTTTAAGAAAAGGATTTTTAATTCTTACATCAAGTTCAAGCGCAACGGCTTTTCGGTATTTATCTTCATAATATTCAAGCGGATGCCCCATTTGAACAGGTGATTTAATATCCATCCATATTCTATCTACATTTGCCCATTTTTTAACAACCTCACTTGGATTTCTCTCAAGAAGTGCAGTTTTTATGGCATTTAAATATAAAATCCACTCTATTTTATACTCATCTTCAAAATTTTCAAGCGCAACTATCAGTTCATCAATTGCTTTTATGGCTTCTTCCACTTCTTCTGTGAATACATCATAATAACATTTATTCACATATCCGTTTTCTGTTTTAATAAGAGCAGAATAACATCTGTCACTAACTTCACCCTCATAAAAATCAATTAAATCTTTTTCCATTAAATAGTTCATAATTTTGGCTTCATCTCCACCAAATTCAAGTGAAAGATTTTCATTTATAGTATGAATTATATGTTTAATCCATAAAGGCTGCCATTTACTAAAAGCAATTCCTATTTTATGAATACCTCTAAGAAGTTCACAATAAAATCCACCCACAAACGGACATAATTCATCAATTAATTTTTCGTGCTCTTTAAGCCAAAAGTTTTTAGTAAGCTCATACAAATCAAGTTGAATTTCTTTAATATCTTCCTCAGAAAAATTTCCGCGTCTTAATAAATTCATTACAGCATCTTCTCTTAAATGAAAAAATCTTTTTTTAAGTGCAAGTAAATTATCTTCATTAATTTCAAATCCCAATGTCCTTAATATCTCTTCAAAAAGAGCTCTTATATCATCAGGACATTTTTTGAAATATCCATTAATTTTTTCATCTCTTTTTCTGACAATTTCATAAGTCTCTTTTAAAAACATTTATATCCTTTAAAAATCATTCCAGGAATGTACTTTTTTAATAATTTGCCATTCATCTATTTTTGAGATTGCACTAAATCCTATATCTGATAAGTAATTTTCATCAAAATGAACCTTGCTTATCACATATCCTCCGTTTCTAAGTGCTCTGAATATTTTTTTAATCTCAACTTCTTCATCTAAAACTATAAAATGAAAAAATCTTTTATAGTTAAAATCACCTTCAATTTTTTCAATATTATATGAAACAGAAGAAAAAAGGGAAGGATTTGTAGTAGCTATATTTAAATTTTCTTCGTCATTTATACTTTTTATTATATAAACCACATTGTTCATATCATTTACTCCCAAAAATTTTCCATTTTACATTTTCAATTTTTAATTAAATTATATGCTTCCGTAACTGAAAAGCTCTCTAAATAAAAACGCTTCTACAATTTCTGCAATATTCATATTTTCTTTTGGGGTCATTAAAGGCTCAGCCCCAGCTTCTAAAAAATCAAAAACATATTCTTCTTTCGGGGTAATAAAAAAATGCACAACTCCTACTAAATCGTCTCTGTTATCTTCATATTTAATATCTTTAATTTTACCTTCATCAATAAAAACTTTTGCAAATTTTTCAGCTTCATTTGAAGAAACACATATATCATTTTTAACAGGAATTCCTAAAACAAACATTTTATCCTCTTTCTATTTCACCATAATAACTTGCTATTCCATAAGTTAAATTTCCTACTTTATCAAATCCAAGCTGTTGTTGCAGAGCTCTTTGAAGATATGCGCTTCTGCTTCCTACATGGCAATAAATTATTATCCTCTCATCTTTAAGTTTCATCCATTCATCCAAATCATACTGAACCCTACTAATTGGAAGTAACTTATCAGTTCCTTTAATTCTCATCATCTGATGTTCAAAAGGTTCTCTGATATCAATGAGTTTAAAATTCACAAGCCCTTTTTCTCTTGCTTTTAAAAGCATTTCAAGCTCTTCACCTAAAATTTGCTCTTTTTCTAAAATATTTTCAAGCTCTGCTACGCTTAACCCCTCTACTTCTTTATGCTCATGTTTATGTGTCTTTTCATAATTTTTAACATATTCAGTTGAACAAAATATACCACAGTGACATACTCCCTCTTCCGGAATCTCTTTTTCAATAGCCTGAGGACAAGGACAGACTCTATTATCACTGCTTACATATTTACCATCTTTTTCTTCTACCGGAAAACAAGGACAAAATCTTTTGCCATATAGTAATTTATTATTAGTAAGTCCTTTTAAAATTCTCTCCACAACTTCTTCATCAGGATTAAATTTCCAATTAAACTGATTTACTACTTTATGAGCAAACTTTTCAGTTTTTAAAAATTCCTGTTGAAATTCAGGTGAATTTATATCAACCGTTTTCATTTAGCACCTTTCATTTCTTCACATTTATCAGGATTACAGAAAATTCCACAGTGGCAGCATCCCTCTGCAACTTCATGGTCTATTGCAGGTTTACATGGACAAATTCTGTCTTCTTTATCACCCATAGGAATAAAACAAGGGCAATATCTTTTTCCATACATAAGTTTATTTCTTGTAAGCCCCATTACAATTGCATCATATACCTCTTTATCAGGTGTAATACACCAATTAAATTGTTTTACTACTTTTTCTACGAATTTTTTTGTTTTTTCTTCTTCTTGTTTAAACTCTTCTGAATTCAAGTCAACATCAGTTCTTTTTGGCTGAAGCATAAGCTCTCCTTTTTTTATTTCATTTTATCAAAGGAGATAAAAAAAGTCAAAAAAAGATAAATTTCATCTTTAATGCAATATTTTTAATCAAAAACTGATTAATTTTTAATCAATTAAAACAAAAAAACTTTCATTTTTTAAGATAAAATTGCATTAGAAAAACAAAAGGAGCTGAAATGAAAAAAATTGAAGCAATTATCAAGCCTTTTAAGCTTGATGAAGTAAAAGAAGCTTTAATTGAAGCCGGAATTACCGGAATTACAGTAAGTGAAGTAAAAGGTCACGGAAGACAACAAGGACATACAGAACTTTACAGAGGTGCAGAGTATGTAGTAGATTTTTTACCTAAAATCAAACTTGAAATATTTGTAAATGATGAATTTGTTGATGTTACAGTAAATGCTATTTTAGAACATGCAAGAACAGGTAAAATAGGCGATGGTAAAATTTTTATTTTGCCAGTTGAAGAAGCAATCAGAATCAGAACAGGTGAAAGGGGCAGTGATGCTGTTTAGAATTTTATCACTTATAGGTCTTGCAAATTTTGCATTTGCAGCTGATAAACTTGATACAGGTGATACAGCATGGATGATAGTTTCAGCGGCACTTGTACTTTTTATGACGCCTGCTGGGCTTGCACTTTTTTATGCTGGTATGACAAGAGCAAAAAACGCTCTTAATACAACCGCTATGGTTGTAGGGGCTTTTGTAGTAGGATTTACTGCATGGATACTTGCTGGATATTCTCTTGCATTTAGCGATGGTGGAGCTTTACAAAAATTTGTAGGAGGTCTTAGCAATATTCTTCTTAATGGGATTAGTTGGAAAGATTTAAGCGGAACATATCCAACTTATGTATTTGTAGCATTTCAAGGTATGTTTGCTGCTATTACTGTTGCAATTGCATCAGGTAGCGTAATTGAAAGAATGAAATATTCAACATGGCTTATTTTTGCATTTATCTGGGTTATTTTAGTATATGCCCCAATTGCTCATATGGTATGGGGAGGAGATGGTGCATTGCTTTTTGATGCGGGTGCGCTTGATTTCGCAGGTGGAACAGTTGTTCATATGAATGGTGGTCTTGCAGGGCTTGTTTTAGCAATTTTGCTTGGCAAAAGAAAAGGTTATGGAAAAGTGGCATTCAAACCAATGAGTGTTATGCTAACAAGTCTTGGTGCGGCAATTTTATGGTTTGGATGGTTTGGATTTAATGCAGGTAGTGCATTCGGTGCGAATGAAATTGCAGGTCTTGCACTTTTAACAACAGCATTTGCTCCGGCAGTTGCAGCTATTACATGGATTATTCTTGAATATATTATATACAAAAAAATGACACTTTTAGGACTTGCCTCAGGTATAGTAGCAGGTCTCGTTGGAATTACACCAGCAGCTGGATTTGTAGATGCATTTGGTGCTATTATCATTGGACTTGGTTCAAGTTTGATAGCTTTCTGGGGAGTTGTATGGCTTAAGAAAAAATTTGGATACGATGATGCTCTTGATGCATTTGGTGTTCACTTTTTAGCAGGACTTTTCGGAGCTCTTGCAGTGGCATTCTTAGCTGTAAAAGACAATGATCTTTTATGGGATGGTCCGCTAAAAGCGACTGGCAGCAGAATGGGACAATTTTTAGTTCAGCTTGAAAGTGTAGTAATAGTTGGAATTTATACAGCAATCGGAACTGCTATCGTTTATTTCATCGCTTCACTTATTACAGGCGGTGCAAGAGTAGATGAAGAGACTGAAACAGAAGGTCTTGATGAAGCTGTTCATGGTGAGAGATCAATTAATCTATAATAAAATCCTTCCCCTTTTCATCTTTCCCTCCTTTATTTTTTATTCCATAAAAATAATATGATATAATTTTTTCAAAAAAGGTGTAAATGTTTTTAGCAAAATCTGAATATCTTCAAAAAATAAAAAATATTGCAGATATGGCAAGAGACCTTAATCTTAATGTATATATATGGGGTGAAAAAGGAGTTGGTAAAAGTTTCTTAGCAAAATATATTGCTCCAAATGCTATAATAAATCCTAAAACTCCTACAATCAATCCAGTAATTATTGAAAATTTTGATAATTTAAATAATATGCCTGAAAAAACTTCAATTATTATCGCTACAGGCTCAAAACCTCTTGATAAAACAATATTCAATAAATTTTTTGATTTAGATATTGAATTAAAACCTTTAAAAGACCATCCAGAAGATATAGAAAATTTTATTGAATTTTTCAGTGAAAAAGCAAAAGAAGAGCTTAAAATTAATAAAAAAACAACTATTCAAAATCCAGATATTAGCGAAAATTTAAATTCGCTAAAACGTCAGATTTATAAAAATCTTCTATTTTCAAACAATAAATATGATATTTTAAAAGAACTTGAAAACTATTACTTAAAAGAGCATTCAACTTATGAAGATGAATTAAAAGATTTTGAAAAAACACTGTTTAGTGCAATGAAAAAAAGATATAAAAGCAAACTTAAAATTTCGGAACATCTTAAAATCAATAGAGTCACACTTACAAAAAAAATGAAGGAACTTGATGTTTGAATTCTTTATTGAATATGACATTAACCCTGTAATTTTTTTTGATGCAAAAGGAAATGTTAAATATTGCAATCAAGAAGCTGAAATGTTTTTATCCTATGTAAATGTAAAAGATATTTTTAATTTTATACTTCAAAATGCTCCAAAAGACAAAGGTATTGTAACTGTATTTAAAGATTTAAAATTTAATGATTTCAGCTTCAAAGGATACTCCATAGGATATAAATCAGATGAAATTATAGGAGTGAGATTTTTTATAAATACAGAGCAAAATCATATAAGTATTGAAAATCTTGAAAAAACGGATATATTAAAACTATTAAAATTTGCAATAGAATATATTACACTTAAACAAAAAACAAAATTTAAAATATATCCCGATCTTTCATTCAGCGAAGTTTACATAAACAAAAAAGAGTTACTTCATCTCTTTCTTGAAATTTTTGAAAAACAATCAAGTATAGAAATTTATACACATTTAAAAGTCGGAGAATATCTCAAAATCAACAAAAAAAAATATCCTATTATAGAAATTATTATAAAATGTCATCCCAATAAAAAAATAACTTCAAAATATTTTGAAGTTTCAAATGAAAATGACAAATACATTATAAAAATACCATTTATTAAGGAAAAAGATGAAAATAATAATTCTTGATACCGAAACAACCGGCAATAAAGAGGAAGATAGAATATGTCAATTAAGTTATATTGTTTTAAATGAAAATTTAGAAATTGAAGAAATTCATAATGAACTTGTAAAACCTCCTCTTGATATAAAATATGAAGCAATGGCCGTTCATCATATTACACCTGAAATGGTCGAAGACAAACCAAAAATAAAATTTACTAAAGCTTTTAAAAGATTAAAAGAATTAAACTCTCCTGAAAATCTGATTGTTATACATAATGCTAAATTTGATCTTGATATGTTGCAAAAAGAAGATTTCAATCCTCATTTTAAATTAATAGATACATTCAGAGTGCTTAAACATCTTATTCCTGAGGGTAAATTTTCGCTGCAATACAATAGATATGCCCTGGGATTATATAAACAAGAAAAAGAAATATGTAAAAAATACAATATTGAAATTAATGCCCATGATGCCTTAGGGGATGTTATTGTTTTATATCTTTTATATAAATATATATTTGAGAATTTTGACAAAAGTATTGATGAACTTATTGAACTAACAAAAAAACCAGTACTTCACGATAAATTTTATCAAGGTAAATATAAATTTGAAAAAATAAGAGATATATTAATAAAAGATCCTGATTATATCGAATATATGTTAAATCTTACTGACCTTGACCCTGATGTCAAATATTCAATTGAACATCATCTTGAAAATCTTGATGAAGAACCTCAATTTAGATTTGGTGTTGGGAAATATAAAGGTATGCTCGTTGAAGATGTGGCTGAAATAGACATTCAATATCTCTCATGGGCTTATCATAATATGAAAATGGGCAAATGGATGAGGAAAAAAATTGGAGAAATTCTTAATAAAAATTAATCCATTCCCAAATATTTTTTCTTAATTTCCTCGCTTTTTAAAAGTATTTTTGCATCATCTTCAAGAACTATTTTACCGTTTTCCATTACATAACCACGATTAGCTATTTTTAATGCAGCTGCTGCATTTTGTTCTACCAGTAAAATAGTCACATCATCTTCTTGATTTAATTTAATTAAAATTTCAAAAACTTCCTGAACAATCTTTGGAGCAAGTCCAAGTGAAGGTTCATCAAGAACCAACATTTTAGGTTCACTCATTAAAGCTCTCGCAATTGCGAGCATTTGTTGTTCACCTCCACTTAAACTTCCTCCATAAGTATCACGCTTTTGTTTTAGTCTTGGAAACATTTCATACATCTGATCTCTTAGTCGTTCATAATTTTCATCATTAATATAAGCACCTATTCTTAAATTTTCTTCCACTGTTAAGTTAATAAATATTTTACGACCTTCTGGCACAAGAGCCATACCTCTTTTCACAATTGCATGAGTAGGTAAATTGGAAATATCACCTTCAAAAAACTGTACTTTACCTTCTTTTTTTACCATATTAAAAATTGCATTTAATGTTGAAGTTTTTCCTGCACCGTTTGCTCCGATAATAGTTACTATCTCTTTTGCTTTTACATCAAAATTAATTCCTCTAACAGCCTCAATTACACCATATTTTACCTTTAAATTTCTAACCTTCAACATCGATATCTCCTAAATAGGCTTTAATGACTTTTTCATCTTTCATCATATCAGCAGGTTTTCCTTCAAAAATAGTTTGACCATAATCAAGCACAAGTACCCTGTCTGCAATTTTTTGGACAAATTTCATATCATGTTCAATAAAAAGAATTGTTTTTTCCATTTCTTCTCTAAGTTTGAATACAGTATCGGCAAGCTCATCAGTCTCTTTCGGATTCATACCCGCAGCAGGCTCATCTAAAAGAAGTAGATCAGGTTCTGTCGCAAGAGCCCTTGCTATTTCAACTTTTCTTTGATTTCCATAACTTAAAGCTTTTGAGTTATACTCTGCATAATGTTCAATTCCTAAAAATTTCAAAATTTCCATTGCTTTTTCTTTGTGAATCTTTTCTTCTTTAAAAAATCTCGGGAATCTAAACATAGCCTCAAAAAAATTATATCCATATGAATTTTCAAATCCTATCAAAACATTTTCTAAAACACTTAAACTTCCAAAAAGTCTTATATTTTGAAAAGTTCTTGCAATACCTTTTTGAACAATTTTAACTGGATTTAGACCGGTAATTTCATCATCTTTAAAATATACATGTCCGCTTGTAGGCTCAAGTACACCTGTTATAATATTAAAAAGTGTGGTTTTTCCAGCACCATTAGGTCCTACAAGTGCAAATATTTCAAGTGGTTTTACTCTGAAAGTAACATCTTTAATAGCCGTCACACCCCCAAACTGCTTAGTAACTTTTTCCACTCTTAACATTTTTTTCCTTTAACTTTTTTAAATATTTTTCACCCTCTTTTCTTGCCCATTTTATAAAAAGTCTTTTAGTGTCAATTTTACCTAAATTTCTATGGTTTTCAATATAATTTTTCAGCATTTTAGCACACATTACTGCATTTGAAAAACCTCTTCCACCCATACCGTTTATAATATAAAGTCCTTTTTTATATACCAACTGTTTTGGAATTTCTCCTTTTACAATTTTAGGCTGTAAACTTAATGTTTTATCAACATCTATAACTTCCCCTACTACCGGGAAATAATCCACACTTGCAGCCCTGAATCCACCTTTTATGTTATCAATTTCAAATTTTTCTATATTTATTATTTCTTTTGCTTTTTCAATTAATTCAAATGCTTCTTCTTCGTTTATTTTGCATTCTAAACAATTTCTTTTATGAGTTGCACCTATTCTTAATTTATTTTGGATTTCAGCAACAGAACAGTTTTTATGATAATAAAAATTCAAATTATCTTCCCATTTTCCATTTATTTCTATTCTCTCTCCCCATATCGGTCTTATTTGAATATATGGAATATCTATCAGACTCTCATATCCGGTAGCTAAAATTACATTTTTAGCAAAGAAATCGTTAACCTTCCAAAAATTCCCCTCTTTTTTTATTAATTCAACTTTTTCTTTAAAAAAAG
This sequence comes from Nautiliaceae bacterium, assembly GCA_027008345.1. Lineage (GTDB taxonomy): Bacteria > Campylobacterota > Campylobacteria > Campylobacterales > Nautiliaceae > JALTBU01. Next base: position 12,813 of record JALTBU010000282.1, read on the forward strand.
GAACTTCTATTTTTTCCCTAACTTCATCAACTTCAATAAAACCGCCATCTTCAAAGAAAAAACCTCCTTCTTTCTTTTCAAACGGAAGTTTTATATATTTTTCATACTCTTTAAATTTTTTAATATCACGTTCGTCTCTTGGAAGAAGCAAAACTCCTTTTTTATGAGTATCAATTCCTATATCTTTATAAAATGTAAATGCAGCTAAAATAGAATTATTTATAAAATCAGTATATGAAGATTTCTTGGAGATTTTCGGAAATAAAAATGCTCCAGCAGCAGAGCTTGCACCTTCTAAAATTCCTTTTTTATCAAGTAAAAGAGTATTATATTCGCGAAATATATAAGCAGATATTAAGCCAGCTATACCTCCGCCAATAATAATATAATCAAAATGTTTCATTAAAAATATTTTCAAAATCTTTAATTTTTACTTTTTCTTTTAAGAAATTTTTAAATTCATCTTTATCAATACTCGCCTCAACATATAAAATATTATTTTTTTTATCAAACCAGCTGTTTCCCTCCATTCCATTTATTATCACAAAATTTTTAATTTCATTAAGTAAATTTTTATCTTTTATTTTCGCTTTCTCCATAAAAGTTTTTGTTTTTTGTTGTATTTTTTGAATAAGATTATTAAGAGCAGTTGAATATGCTTCTTCTTGTTTGAGTC
>JALTBU010000283.1 GCA_027008345.1 Nautiliaceae bacterium
CTATCATCTTTCTAAATCTCATTGCATCTCTAAATGCCGAATTGTCATCCGTATTATTGAAATATATAAAAGCATTATTGCTAAGTTTTTTTGCAATATCTTCTAAAACTTCATCAGGATAACTTCCTGTGTATTTACCTGTGTATCCGTGAAATCTTACATATTCAAAATCTGCTGTTTTAGTAAAATTAATCTCCTGATTAAAATCATGCCATACAAGTGCAATATTGTGTTTTTTAAGAATCTGATATGTAATATCGTTGTACCACGATTTGTTTCTGAATTCTATTGCATATTTTAATTCTTTATTTAATTTAGAAACAAAATTTTCAAGTCTTTCATCATCAAATTTCAAACTTGGAGGAAGCTGAAACAGGACAGCCCCTAATCCGTCACCTAAAATACTAACAGTTGATAAAAACTCATCAAGATAATTTTTATCGCATTTAAGTCTTTTTGTATGTGTGATAATTCTATTTGCTTTTATAGAGAGTTTAAAATCATTTTTTATTTTATATTTCCAGCTTCTCATTGTGGTAATTTTTGGAAATCTGTAAAATGTAGAATTTAGTTCAAGTGAATTAAAATACTTAACATAATATTCAAAATATCTATGTTTTGGTATATCAGCGGGATAAAAATCCCCTACCCAGTTTTTGTAAATAAATCCGCTTGTTCCTACATATACCATTATTTAACCATTATATAAACAAGTTTTGGAATAAAAATAACAATTAAAAGAGTTAAAAGCTGTATTAAAATAAATGGAATTATTCCTAGATATAAATCTTTCGTCTCAATTTTATCACCTGCTGCACCTTTGAGATAAAAAAGACTAAATCCAAAAGGAGGTGTAAGAAATGATGTTTGAAGATTTATCGCAATAAGCAATGCAAACCATAAAGGATCAATACCAAAAGCCTGAACAATAGGTATTAAAATAGGAATAACAATAAATGTAATTTCAATAAAATCTATAAAAAATCCAAGGATAAAAATAAGCCCCATAGTTATGGCGATAAATACATATTTATTTGAAATATCATCTGTAAAAAAAGTTGTAACCATATCCCCCGCTCCGCTTTCATTAAATACAAGAGAAAAAGCGGTTGCACCTATTAAAATCATAAAAATCATAGATGTTATTTTTACAGTTTCAACTGTTGCATATCTAAGTAATCCAAAATTAAAAGTTCTATAAAATATTGTCAAAATTATAGAACCAAGAGCACCAATTGCCGCTGATTCGGTAGGTGTTGCAAATCCAGCAAAAATACTCCCAAGAACTAAAAAAATTAAAATAAACGGTGCTATTAAACTTTTTGCCGCCTGAATTAAAACTTTTGAATAAGGCTCATCACTTTTTATTGCAGGTGCAATTTCAGGTTTAAAAAATGCTATGATTAAAATATATAATATATATAGACCAACAATTATAAGTCCGGGAATAACAGCTGCTTTAAACAAATCTCCTACACTTATTTGCATAACAGCCCCTAAAATAATCAAAACAATACTTGGAGGAATTAATTGACCAAGTGTTCCGCTTGCCGCAATTACACCGCTGGCAAGTTTTGGAGAATAATTATGTCTTAACATTATAGGAAGAGAAATAATAGTCATCATAACAACACTTGCACCCACAATTCCAGTCGATGCAGCCAAGATTGCTCCCACTATTACAATTGCAATGGCAAGTCCACCTCTAACTGGCCCAAAAAGTTTACCAATTGATTCAAGCATATTTTCTGCAATTTTACTTTTTTCAAGTATAAATCCCATAAAAATAAATAAAGGAACCGCCATTAAGGTAAAGTTTTGCATAATTCCGTAAATTCTATATGGAAGAAGTCCAAAAACATCAAGACCGATATTTGGATCAAGAAGTGCCGCGATAATCGCACTTCCTCCAAATGCAAAAGCAACAGGCACACCAATCATTAAAAGAATAAAAGCCGCAATAAAAAGTATTATACCTGTCATTTTTCACCACCTTTTAAAAGCATATAAAAATTTTTGCGAATTTCCCCAACTGCCTGAATATAAACAGCTAAAAAAGCCCAAATCATTGCACTTTTTATTATCCATCTGTCAGGAAGTCCTCCCGGGTCTCCACTGCCTTCATTTTGCATTAGAGACATTTGAACAAAAGGAATGGCTTCTAAAATAATAAGAGTTGAGAGTGGTATCACAAAAAACACAAGTGCAAAAAGATTGATGCTTTTTTGAAGTTTAAATGGAAATTTATCATAAAAAATATCAACTCTTACATGTTTGTCTTTGCTTAATGTATATGCAATACCAAATAAAAACACTATATCATACAAATGCCATTCAAGTTCTTGCAAAGCTATACTTCCACCTGAGAACAGTTTTCTCATAATGACATCATAAGATACAATAAGTGTCAAAACAATCAGAGAAATTCCTGAAATTATCATAAAAAATTTTGAGAGTTTATCTGAAATAAAATCAATTTTTGGTATCAATGCCAAAATAATAGCAATCACTACTGCAAAAAATATAGCCTTGTCGATATAATTTGTCAAAGGATTTAAAAGATTAATTAAAAAATTCAAAAATTTGCCATATATTTCAACCATTTTTTCTCCTTAAAGATATTCAGGCGCATCGTTACTGAAAATTATCAAATCTCCGGCTTTTGTAAGTTCGGCAAGCATTTTTTCAAGTTTTGACTTATCTCCAAGATAAACCTTGTCAGTATTTAAAATATTTTTGCATAAAATATCTTTATTGATATGTCCTGTAATGATTGCCAAATCAAACACTTCATCAATTTTTTTAGCAATTTTTTCATTCATTTCATCATTTGCTTCAACAAGTCCGGGTGTAACTATAACTTTTCTCCCGGGATATGTTTTTACAATTTCAAAACTTTCAAGCATACCTTCAATATTGCCGTTAAAACTGTCATCAATAATTATTTTGCCCCCTACTTCGATTTTTTGAAGTCTGTGAGGAATGTAAGGTAATTGTAGCACTTTTTGTTTTAAATATTCAATATCTTTGATAAATTCATAAGCTTGATATATGGCAAGTGATATATTTATAGAATTAAATCCGCCGAGAATTTTTGTCTTAAAATGCTCTGTTTTCCCATCAATTTCCAAATCCCACTCTGTCCCGTTAAGGTCCGCTTTTACATTTGAAATTTTATCTTTAATCAAAATTGCTTTTTCATGTGGAATGTCATATGAAAATCCTTTTATGAGTTTAGGTGATTCAAAAATTTCAAGTTTTGTTTTTTTTATGTTTTCAAGCGTTTTAAAATATTCTATATGCTGAGGTCCCACTTTACCTAAAACAGAATATTCATTTTCTAAAAATTTTACAATTTCCCTTATATCGCCCTTCTCCCTTGCTCCGGCTTCTGTTATATAAATCTGAATATTTTCAGGAAGAGAAGTATTGATATCTAAAACAATACCTTTTATTGTATTTACACTTCTTGGAGTTTTATATGAGTTGAACTTATCTTTCAAAAGTTCATAAACAAAATTTTTAATTGAAGTTTTACCGTAACTTGCAGTAATTGTAATAATTTTGGGATTTATTTTTTGAAGTTTGTTTTTTGCCATTGATTTATATTTTACAAAAAGAAGATATTCAATAAGTTCGGTAATTATTAAAGTAAGCACAATTACACCAATTAACGCCACTCCAGGATTATAATGGAGTTTATTCATAAACACAAGATTTAATGTTTCTATAAACCCGAGCGTTATAAAAAATCTTTTTACCCTTTTTGTTACATTAAGAGGTTTTTTAATTCTTCTAAACCAGAATAAAAGTGCAGGAATATAACCAAAAAACAGATAAATCCAAAAAAACTTATAGGCAAAAA
>JALTBU010000284.1 GCA_027008345.1 Nautiliaceae bacterium
GAAATATTTAGCGTTGAAGAGATGATAAATCTGTTTGATCCAAAAGATATCAATAAAGCGCCAAGCAGATTTAATAAAGAAAAACTTGATTGGCTAAATAGCCATTATATTAAAAACTCTCCAAATGAAAGACTTGAAAAACTTTTAAGAGATGATTTTGGTATTGATATTATAAATCACGATAAAAAAGAAATTTTAATAGATGAGCTTAAAGAAAGAGTTAAAACTCTTAAAGAAATGGCTCAGGAGATTGAAAAAATCTTAACTCCTCCAAAAGAATACAATGAAAAAGCAGTTAAAAAATTTATAAAAGATGAGGTTTTAGTAAATTTAAGGGAATTTTTGGTGTTTTTAAATGATAAAGACCCAAAACTGCCAACTGATTGGCACGATATAATGCATGAATTTTTGGAACTTAAAGAAATAAAACCAAAATTTCTTATGCCACCACTTAGAATTGCAATGGTAGGAGATACAAAAGGAATTGACTTAGCTTCACTTTTAAGTGTATTAGGAAAAGAAGAAGTTAAAAAAAGAATAGCCGCATTATTGGCTAAATTTGAGGTTTTTTAACCTCAGTTAATTTTTATAATAAAGACCTGAATTAAAACTTGTTAAATGATATGGTTTTAGACTTTGTTTATAAGTTAAAGAAGAGTTTTTAAGGTTATTTAACAGATTTTTAAATTCTTCAATTTGAGCTTTGAATTTTTCATTTTCTATAATTTTTATATTTTTTATCGCATCAAGTGCTTCTTCAAAATCTCCGTTTTCAATGGCATATTTTGCATAAAGTATTTTTTTGTCAAATATTTCATCTTCAACATTATCAAGTATAAGCTGTAAAAAGTGTTTTATTATATTTATTTTTTTCTCTTTGCTTGTAGAAAAAGGAGCAATAATATCAATTGTATTTTTAATTCTTTTATAAGGTTTTGGCTTAAAGCAATATAAATATCCTTCAAATTCTATTGTTTTTATATTTTTGTCTTTTGGTCTAAAATTTAAATTATCCGTTCTTTTTACCGTTATGCCTGAATTTATTTCAATTTCTATATCATCATCAAATATATCATCTTCAAAGAATTTGAATCTGCTTTCAAAATAATGAATTGTAATTATTAAAGTGGCAGTTTTGGTAATAGCTTTATAAATATGGGGTCTATCGGCTCTGAAAGTGTAAATTTCGTTTTTGTTTAATATCTTTGGCTCTTCAAAAGGGCCTGTTAGAACTTCTCCTTCAATTAAAAAAATATCTTCTTTTGTATTTTTAGGATGCGGTGTTGCTTTTTGGGTGTGATGGTTTTTTAATTTCATTTTATAAACTTCAATATTTTTTTGTTTTTCAATAAGTGTAATTTCAATATTTTCTTCAATAATTTTATCTTCAATAAGTTCTCCAAAAGGCACGTTAAGTGCATTTGCAATAGCCCAGAGAGTATTAATTGTGGGATTTGTTTTGCCTTCTTCTATGCTTAAAAGATTTGATTTGGAAATTCCTGCTTTTTTAGCCAGACCGCTTAGTGAATAGTTTTTCTCTTCTCTGAGTGTCTTTATTCTTTTTGCAAGGTTTTGAAGTTTCATAATTTTCCTTGTTTGTTATTTAGAACGAATTTTATTATAATTGTTCTGTTAATTCAAGCTTTTGTAATAGATACTGACTAAATACATTCAACAAAAGAGCAAATTTTAACGCTTAGCAAAAGCTAAAAAGTGCACTTGTTTCACTTTATTTAGTTAGTACTAAGTAAAATTTATAAGGAAAAAAATGAAAAGTAAAAAAAGAGGTTTAATAGAAATGATTGGTGCTACTTTTATATGGGGCAGTACTCCAATAGTTGGTATTCTCTCAAATCTTCCAAGTCCGGTGTTTGTATTTTTTAGAGTAATTTTTGCATTTCCTTTTATATTTTATTTTGCCGTAAAGAAAGCCGGGATTAAAGAATTTTTTAAGCTAAAACCTTTTTGGCCTCTTTTAGTAAGTGGTTTTTTTCTTGGGGTAAATTGGATATTTTTCTTTTGGGCATTAAATCTTACTTCTATTTCAACAGTTGTGGTTTTGTATTATACAGGTCCCATTGTTTCAATTATTTTGGCAATAGTGTTTTTAAAAGAGAAATTTAATAAATATATTCTTATAGCAATTATTTTTGCAATTTTAGGAGTTGTAATAAGCAATTTTAATAATGGATTTAAATTTAATTTAGGGGCTTTTATTGCTTTTTTAGCTGGAATTTCTTATGGGTTTTTGGGATTTTTTTCAAAAATTGCCACAATGCACCATAGAGCCTCAGCGGTTACGGCATGGCAGATTTTAATTTCTATATTTTTAACACTGCCTTTTTTATTTTTAAATGATTTTAATTTAACTTTAAAAACGGTTTTTATTGTATTAATTGCAGGAGTTGTTCATACTGCGTTTGCTCTTTTTCTTTGGTATGATTCATTAAATTTTATAAGTGTGAGTATTGCTTCAATTTTGCAATATCTAGATATATTCTTTGCTATGGTGTTTGGTATGTTTTTGGCTCAGGTGCCTACTTTTAATCAGTTAATAGGAGGAATTTTAATAGCCTTAGCTGGAGTGGTGGGAACTAAAAAATAGGGGCTTCGTTTGTAATTTCTCTTTTAGGAGGAGGTGATAGAGGTGTAAATAATTCTTTTTTACCATCTGGTGTAATATAAGTTTTTACTTCTTTTGGTACTTTAAAACTTCTTTTTAATTCAGGATGAATTTTTAAAAGTCTCTCATAAAAATATTTAAAAGCAGGAGCGGATACTCTTCCTCCTGTCATTCTTTTACCAAGAGGAGTAGAATCATCATTACCAAACCATATAAGTGTTTCACTGTCCGGTGTAAATCCATCAAACCAGGCGTCTTTGTCTTTATTGGTAGTACCTGTTTTACCTGCGATTTCTATACCTTTTACAGCTGCTTTTCTTCCTGTTCCTTTTTTTACAACATCTTGTAATATATTAATTATCAAATATGCCTGATAATCAGGCTCTATTTCTTCACTTTTATATTCAGGTGTTATATAAATGTTTTCTTGTGGTATTTCTATTTTTTTTACGATATGTACTTTTGTTTTTACTCCGTAATTGCTAAATATTGTATAAAGTTCACTCATTTTCCACATACTCTCGCCTATACTTCCAAGAACAATGGAAAAATTTTTAGGCATTTTGCTAAAACCGAAATGATAAAGTTCTGTTACAATAGTATCAAGACCTAATTCCATTGCAAGATTAATGGTTGCCAAGTTTCTTGAATGAACAAGTGCCTCTCTTAAAGTAATAAGCCCTAAGGTGTTTTTTTCGTAATTTTTAGGTTTCCAGTATTCATCTTCATCATTGTCAGTATTTTTATCTGTAATTTTAAATTTTCTATTGATATCTGGTATAAGACTTCCGGGATTAAAACCTTTATTAAGCGCTATTTGGTAAATAAATGGTTTTATTGAACTCCCAAGACTTCTTCTTGATTGATAAGCTCTATTGAATTTGCTTTTGTTATAATCTACGCCTCCAACTATTGCAAGAACTTCACCGGTTTGTTGATTGATAGTAATCATAGCCCCGTTTAAATTTTTGGGATTTAATTTAGGATTTAATTTGAGAACTCTTTTATAATTCCATTTGATAGTTTTTTGTGCGAGTTTTTGTATTGGCATATCTATTGTCAGATATATTTTATAACCCCTTGTTAGCAAATCAGGATAATTTTTAATAAGCCTTTTAATTGCAGTATCCACTGCATAAGGCGCTTTTGGCTTTACCATATAATTATAAACTTTTGGTCTTTTTAAAATTGCGTTTTTATATTCATCAGGCGTTATCCATCCAAGGGTATAAAGTCTTTTAAGTATCCAGTCGGCTCTTTTTAAATTAAGTTCATAATGTTTTGTCGGGTCATACAAACTAGGACCTTTTGGAAGAGCTATTAACATGGCTATTTCTTTAAGGTTTAAATCCTTTAAGTTTTTATGAAAATATCCCATAGCTGCTGTTTTTATTCCATAATATCCATGTCCTAAATATATCTGATTTAGATATCTTTCAAGGATTTCTTCTTTTGAGAGTATATGTTCTATTTTCATTGCGATCATCATTTCGGTTAATTTTCTTGTAATTGTTTTTTTTCTGTTTAAATAAATATTTCTTACTAATTGTTGGGTTATTGTAGAAGCTCCTTCGACTTTTTTTCCGGCTTTTATATCTTTTATTAATGCTCTTATGACGGCATTTATGTTTATACCTGGATGTTCAAAAAAGGAAGTATCCTCAGTGGCAAGAAGTGTCTCAATTACTCTCCCGGGAATGTCGTTATATTTTACATAGATTCTGTTTTCTTTTGAATATCTAACATCAATTAAATTTCCATTTCTATCATAAAATAAGGCTGATTGAGGAGGATTATAATTTATGATTTTATCAGCGTTAAAATTTACCGATTTATATAAATCATATAGATAGAAAAACAAAATGGTTAATATTATAAGACTTAAAATTATAAAAAAAGCAAGGATTTTTTTAATCATTTATTCTCCAAAAAGTTTATTGTTTTTTGAATGATATCATTATTTATACAGGTTCTTAAAATAATTCTAAATATCGGTATTTTTACTGTGGGAGGTCTTATTGCTCCTATTAAAATATTTTGATTTTGAAGTTCTTTTTTTTTGTTCATAAGTTCATTTATATGATTAGCTTCGATTATTTTTATAAGACTCTCAGTTTTGAATGTTGAAATTTTATCATTTATTTTTTCTTTGTAAAAATCGATGTTTTTTTGAATTTCTTCAAGTGCAGATTTAGCAAGCAGAATATCCACAGGAGACAGGGCTGTTGTATAGATAATGCTTTTTGCCTTGTTGATTAAAAATTCTGTAATTTCTTTATTTGAGAGAATATATGCTCCATAGCTTCCAAGAGCTTTTCCAAGAGTCCCCATTTTAACAGTTTTAGAAGGATTTAAATTATATTCATCTGTAATTCCAAGAAGTCTTTTGCCACATATTCCCACGCTGTGTGCCTCATCAATTATAAGAGTCCCGATTTGCTGGGCATAATCGGTTATTTCTTTTTTAACTTTATCACCTCTCATGGAAAATATCCCCTCAGTAAATACAAAAACCCTGTTGAAATTTTTATAATCACTGCTTTTTTGCATTAAATCATATAAATCATTGTGTTTAAAAAATCTGATTTCACCCTGGCTCATTTTACTGCCTAGTATCCCGCTTGCGTGATACTCTTCATCAATAAGTGCCAGATCTTTTTTCCTTACAAGTTCAAACAACGCTAAATTTGCCAAAAAACCGCTTCCAAGAACAATTCCGTTTTCAAAGTTGTTAAGAGTGCAAAGATATTCTTCAAATTCTTTATGTATTTGGGTGTAACCATTAACAAGCTGGGAGGCTTTTGCTCCGTGAGACGGCAGATTTAGAGCTTTTTCAAAGGCTTTTTGTCTTATGTGTCTGTTTTCGGAAAGACAAAGGTAGTCATTGCTTGCCAAATCTATAAAATTATCATAAATTTCTCTTTTTCTTAATCGTCCTTTTTTTTGTAAAACTTTCAGCTCTTTTTTATACATATTTACTCTTTTTTGCAATTTAGATAAAATTTTACCAAAAAAGGCATTTAATGGATATTAGAAAAGAATTTTTAGATTTTTTTGAAAAAAAAGGACACAAAGTTTATCCTTCGGCCCCGCTTATACCTGATGATCCGACATTGCTTTTTACAAATGCAGGGATGGTGCCTTTTAAGCCTATTTTTACAGGTGAGAAAGAACCGCCAAATCCTCCAAGAGCAACTTCGGCTCAACTTTGTATGAGAGCTGGAGGTAAGCATAACGACCTTGAAAATGTAGGATATACAAACAGACATCATACGCTTTTTGAAATGCTTGGTAACTTTTCATTTGGGGATTATTTTAAAGAAGAGGCTATTTCATATGCCTGGGAATTTGTAACAGAAGTATTAAATCTGCCAAAAGAGAGACTTTGGATTACAATCCATGAAAGTGATGATGAAGCAGGTAAAATTTGGGAAAAATATGTTCCAAAAGAGCGTATTGTAAAAATGGGTGATAAAGACAATTTTTGGCAAATGGGAGATACAGGACCTTGTGGACCTTGCAGTGAAATACATTTTGACCAGGGGGCTGATAAATTTAATTCGCCTGAGGATTATTTAGGCGGTGAAGGGGATAGGTTTCTTGAAATATGGAACCTTGTATTTATGCAATACAATAGAGATGAAAAAGGAAATTTAACACCTCTTCCAAAGCCGAGTATTGATACTGGTATGGGGTTAGAGAGAATAACTGCTATAAAAGAAGGCGTTACAAGTAATTATGACAGTTCAATTTTCAGACCTTTACTTGAAAAAATCGTTGAAATAACAGGCAAGGAATATTTTAAAGACAAAAGAGGGGCAAGCCATAGAGTTATAGCAGACCATATAAGAGCTGTTAGTTTCTTACTTGCTGAGGGTGTAAGATTTGACAGAGAAGGCAGGGGGTATGTACTTAGAAGAATTTTAAGAAGAGGGGTTAGACACGGGTATCTTTTAGGTCAAAGAGAGCCTTTTATGTATAAAATTGTAGATACCCTTGCAAATCAGATGGGAGGGCATTATCCTCAATTAATAGAAAAAAAAGAGGCTATTAAAGATTCAATGAGGCTTGAAGAAGAAAGATTTTTTGAGACAATTGATAAAGGTATGGCTCTTTTTAAAGAAGAACTTGCAAAAACAACAGGCGAAATATTTAGCGGTGAAGTGGCATTTAAACTTTATGATACATACGGGTTTCCTCTTGATTTGACAGAAGATATGCTAAGAGAAGTTGGAAAAAAAGTAGATATTCAAAGCTTTAATAAACTGATGGAAGAACAAAAACAAAGAGCTAGGGCAAATTGGAAAGGAAGCGGAGATAAAAAAATTAATCTAAAAGATCTTGAAAAATATGAGCCTAATAAATTCGTAGGATATGAAAATACAGAAATTAAAACAAAAATAAAAGCCCTTTTTGATGAAGATATGAATGAAGTTAATGAGCTTAACGGTAATGGTTGGGTTATGCTTGAAAATACTCCTTTTTATGCTGAAAGTGGAGGACAGATTGGAGATAGGGGCGTATTAAAATGCAATGACGAAATTTGTGCTGAGGTAATAGATACTCAAAAATTTGATGAAAGAAATTTAAGTAAAGTTAAAAATGCCAAATTAAAAGTTAGTGAGGAAGTAAAAGCCATTGTAGATGAAAGCAGAAGAGAAATTGCAAAGCATCACTCAGCCACTCACCTTTTACACTCAGCCCTTAGAAAAGTTTTAGGAGAACATGTAACTCAAGCCGGGTCTTTGGTTGAAGCAAACAGATTAAGATTTGACTTTACTCATCCAAAAGCCTTAACAAAAGAAGAACTTGATAAAATTGAAGATATGGTCAATAATGTAATTGCAAGAGGAATTGAAGGAAAAGTTGAAGAGATGAGTATTGATGAAGCCAAGAAAAAAGGTGCAATGGCACTTTTTGGTGAAAAATACGGTGATATTGTAAGAGTGGTTGAATTTGGCGATTACAGTGTTGAGCTTTGCGGTGGAACGCATGTAAAAAATACGGCTGAGATAGGAAGTTTTTATATTACAAAAGAAAGCGGTGTAAGCGCTGGGGTTAGAAGAATTGAAGCTGTTGCTGGGATTGGGGCATATAAATATGCAAAAGGTTATAGAGATTTAGTAGAAGAGATTAAAGCTGAAAATAAAGCAAAAGACATTAAACAATTTATAGAAAAACAAAAAGAAGAGATTAAATCACTTAAAAATGAAATCAAAGAACTTCAAAAAGCGGCGGTTAAAGAGATTAAACCTGTTGAAAAAAATGGAATTAATTTCGTAATTGAAAGAATTGATAATGCAAATTTAAGAGAAATAGCAACTGATTTAAAAAGTAGAATTGATAATTTGGTAGCTTTACTTGCAGGTGAGAACAAAGGTAAAGTTCAAATTGTGGCTGTGAGCAAAGTTCCTGAAATAAAAGCCGGGGATTTGATTAAAGAATTCGCTCCAATTGTGAACGGAAGAGGCGGAGGAAAACCTGATTTTGCACAAGGTGGGGGAAGTGATGTTTCTAAAATAGACGAGCTTATTCAAAGAGCAAAAGAAAAATTCCTCTAAATCTCCTTTTTTTGACATTAATTTAACATTAAATTTTATATAATAGCAATAAAAAAGAGTTGCTATGATATCTGTGTTATTGGTAGAAGACGATTTACAGCTTGCAAAAATAGTAAAAAAAATTTTAGAATCAAGAAATTATGAAGTGCTTTTGGTTGAAGATGGTTTAAAAGCTGTAGATGAAATAAAAAATAGACCGTTTGATTTATATCTTATTGATATTAATATTCCGAATATATCAGGACTTGAAGTGGTTAAATATATAAGAGAACTTTATTCAGACGGTTATATTGTTATGATTACTGCAAGTGTTGATGAGTATTATTTTGAAAAAGCATATGAATACGGATGCGATGACTATATTAAAAAACCGTTTCATGCGACTGAGCTTGAAGTAAGAATTCAGCGTCTTTTAAAAAAACAGAAATCCTTTTCTTTTGATGATTATAAATTCAGGTTTGAAGATGATGAGCTTTTTAAAAACAAAGAAAGAGTGCCTCTTAGAAAAAAAGAAAAAAGACTTCTTCACATACTTCTAAAAAATGTAAATAGAACAGTTCATAATCAAAGAATCATAGATTATGTATGGGAAGGTGAAAAGAAAAATAATTATCCTTTACGTCAACTCGTTAATGAGCTTAGAAAAAAACTTGACAAAGATTATATTAAAACCGTTGTAGGCATAGGTTATAGATTTGAAGTGGAAAATTAGGCTTCAAAAGGACTTTTTAATTGTTTTTTTAATTGGAGTTGTTTCGATAATACTTTATCTACAATATCTATATAATAAAAAAAATTTAATTGGAAGATTCAAAAGTGAAGAATACGCAAAAACTATTCAGATAAGAGATAAATTTAAATCAGTTCTTAATAATGTGGAATTGATTTTTAAAAGTAAACTTGACGAGAATCTTAAAGCTTTGAATTCGCTTTATCTTTTATATTCTAATATGAATAATTTTAATGCTGATAAAGCTGCAGCAATTTTAAACAATGAGTATAAAGGAAAAGGTTATTATGAAGTATTTGTAATAAATAGAAATTTTAAAATTATAAAAGCTTCTTATAAACCTGATCTGGGACTTAATCTTGGGCAGTTCCCAAAATACAGAAAAGTATTTGAAAATGTCTTTAACGGAAAAGAAAAAGTAAATATCTCTTATCTGATTTTTGATTATTCTTCATTTACAATAAAAAGGTATTTTTTAATCCTTTCGCCTGATAAAAAATATCTCTTACAGCTTGCTTATGTTGTTGATATTTATCCGAAATTAAAAGAGCTGTATATTAAATTTTTAAATAAATATCGCGATTTAAATGATGTTAAACTTTATTTTATGGATAAATATCTGATTTATCCGGTTAATTTCAAACAGAGATATCAGCCTAAAAAACCTATTGAAAAAGTAATGGATGAAACTTCAAATATACTCATTACGCTTTTAAAAGATATAGGAGAATATGGCAAATATTCAAAAATTATACAAAATAAAAGAAAATGTATGATTTTTGAGCATTTAAGCACTGTGGTGCTACAATTGTTTTATTCTCATAATAATATATTAAGTAAATTAAATTTAAACAGGCATAAATATATTACATATACTCTTATTGAAGGATTTTTTAAAAATTTTTCAAATCGTCTTATTATTAAAAATGATTTTTCAACTTATATTCTTGAAAAAGATATTGAAACTATAAGAAATAGATTTTTAATTGTATTGTTTTCTTTAATATTGCTTGCTGTTTTTATGAAATTTATTGTTTATTATATGGGAAATAAAATAAAAGAACTTGTTATTCATATGAAAGAAAATAGACCTCTTGAAAAAACAAATTCTTATATAAAAGAGCTTGATGATTTGGCAGAAGCATATAATGAATACAGACAAAGATTAAATAAAGAAATAGAAAAAAATAGAAATTTACTTATGGAAAACAGAAGATTTATTGTAGATACGGTCCATCAGTTAAAAACACCTCTTAGTATAATTACATTAAACAGTGATTTTTTAAAAATGCAGATAAAAGATAAAAATATTGAAGAGACACTCAATGAAATAGAAGCTGCAATTGCAATGCTTACAAATTCATATGAGGATCTTTCTTATCTTGCGGCTGAAAAGACAGTTGAATATAAACCGGTTGAATTAAATCTTTCAGAGATTGTAAGACAAAGAGTTGAATTTTTTACACCTCTTGCAAAAGCGAGGAATAAAATAATTATAACAGATATTGATGAGGGAATAATATATAAAATAAACAAAGTGGAATTTGAAAGGCTTGTTGATAATAATATTTCAAATGCCATTGATTATTCGAAAGGAAAAGAGATAAAAGTGTCTCTTAAAAAAAATGATGGCAAATTTATTTTGAGTATTGAATCTTTTGGTGAAAAAATCCAAGAGCCTCAAAAACTTTTTGAAAAAAATTACAGGGAACATACACATAAAAGAGGTCTTGGTATTGGACTTAATATTGTCAAAAAAATATGTGATAAATATGGTATTAAATATAAAGTTATTTCAAAAGAAGGCAAAAATATTTTCGAATACATTTTTAATACTTAATTTGTTACAATTACAATAAAATCTTTAAGGTATTTTATGTTAATTTTATGCAGCGGTTCAAAAACAAGAGCCGAGCTTTTAAAAAAAGCTGGAATAAAGTTTGTTCAAAAAAGCTGTAAGTTTGATGAAGAGAGTGTAAAAAGCAATGATCCTTATGAATTTGTAAGCATTGCAAGTTTAGGAAAATTTAGAGAATGTGTTAAATGTTTTGAAAATGAAAATATAATAGCTGCCGATACTGTGGTAACTGATGGCAAACAGATTCTTAGAAAAGCAAAAAACGAAGAAGATGCTAAAAGGATTTTACTCGCACAGAGCGGAAAAGAAATTAAAATAGTTACTTCTATGTGGGTGAAGTATGAACGCAGGATTTTTGGCAGGACAGATGAGACGGTATATGAATTTGAAGAGTTTGATAAAAAAGATTTAGACAATTATTTAAAAAGTGGGGAATGGAGAGGAAAAGCGGGGGCATGTATGGTGGAAGGTTTTTGTAAAAAATATATAAAAAATGTCCAAGGTTATGAAACTACGGCAATGGGGCTTTGTGTTGAAGAACTTTTAAAAATTATAGGAGAACAAAATGCACATTAGGGAAATTCAAGAATTTCAAAAGATAAGAAAAGAAGCAAGAGCATATTTATGTTACCTCTTACATAGGAATCTTCCAAATAGGCTCCCTAATATCAGTATTGATGTTGTTTATGAGGGATTAGAGAGAATTGTGCATGAGCTTCCTCCAATCAACGCTGCGTATATTCTTGATGCAGAAGGTAAGCAGATTAGTAAAATGATTACACTTAAAGAAAAATATAAAAATTTTCAAATAGAATTCAATCAAGCAAATAGAACATATTTTTATAAAGCTGTAAAAGAAAAAAAATGTATTCTTACGGATCCATATCCAAGCCTTATAGGCGGTGAGATGGTTGTTAGTGCGGCAATGCCTATTTTTAATGAGAGAGGTGACCTGCTTTACGTGGCTGTGGTAGATATTCCTTTGGATGAACTTTTAAAATTTGTAAAGGTTGAAAAAGGAGAAAATTGGGCACATACTTTTAATAGAATAGTTTATGGAGTGTTTGCTGGAGCATTGTTTGCAATTTGTGTATTATTATTTATTGACGGAATTAAAATGTTTTTTACTTATACACTCGCAAATATTGAAATAAAAAAAATGTTTGAATCAACAATTTTGATTACGCTTTCACTTGCGCTTTTTGATTTGGTAAAAACACTTTTATTTGAAGAAGTAATTGGGGAAAAAGAAGAACATCCTTTTGCTATTCATAAAACAATGATTAAATTTTTAGGAAGTATTGTAATTGCACTTGCGATTGAAGGATTAATGTTAGTATTTAAATTCGCAATGATTGATCCTAAAATGCTGATTTATGCTTCTGTTTTGATTGGTTCTGTTACATTTTTGCTTATAGGTCTTGCTTATTATATGAAGTCAGTCGGAAAGGATATTAAGTGAAAATTGGAATAGTTGATTACAATATGGGAAACCTTGCAAGTGTAAAAAACGCTTTTGATAAAATAGGAGCTTATGCTGAAATAGTAAAAGAATCTGAAAAAATAAAAAATTATGATAAATTAATACTTCCAGGCGTTGGGGCTTTTGGCGATGCAATGGAACATTTGAAATATACAGGAATGGATGAAGCTATAAAAGATTTTGTAAAAAGCGGTAAATATATGCTTGGAGTATGTCTTGGTATGCAGCTTTTGTTTGAACGCTCAGAAGAATTCGGAGCACACGAAGGTCTTGGACTTATTGAAGGAGAAGTTGTATATTTTGATAAAAACAGAGTGGGGGGACATAAAATACCTCATATGGGCTGGAATAAGCTTTTTAATACAAATTCACCTCTTTTTGAAGGACTTGAAAATCCTTATCTTTATTTTGTGCATTCACTTCATGTTGTTTGTGATGATAAATATGCAATAGGTAAAACAGTTTACGGATATGAGTTTGTAAGTGCTGTAAATAAAGAAAATGTATTTGGTTTTCAGCCGCATCCTGAAAAAAGTCACGATGAAGGTCTTAAAATACTTAAAAATTTTATAGAGTTAGGAGAGTAATATGGAAATATTTCCAGCCATTGATTTAAAAGACGGTAAAGCCGTAAGACTTACAAAAGGTTTAATGGACAGTGCAAAAGTTTACAGTGATGAACCTTGGGAACTTGCAAAAAGATTTGAAGAAATGGGAGCAAGATGGCTTCATATTGTGGATCTTAACGGGGCTTTTGCAGGGGAGCCTAAAAATATAGAACAGATTGAAAAAATCAGAAAAAATACAGATCTTAAAATTCAGCTTGGAGGCGGTATAAGAGATGAAGATACAATAAAAAAATACCTTGATTTGGGGATTAATAGACTGATTTTAGGAAGCATTGCCGCAAGAGATCCTCAAAAAGTTATAGATCTTGCCGATAAATATCCTATAGCAGTAGGTATAGACGCAAAAGACGGATATGTTGCGGTTGACGGATGGGGCAAGAGTGAAGGTATAAAAGCGGCCGAACTTGCAAAAATATATGAAAATTCTCAAATTGATTGTATAATTGCAACAGATATTTCAAAAGATGGAACGCTTAGCGGTCTTAATATAAATTTTATACTTGAAATTCAAAATGCAAGCAAAAAACCGGTAATCGCAAGCGGCGGAGTGGCAAGTGAAGA
>JALTBU010000285.1 GCA_027008345.1 Nautiliaceae bacterium
ACACTTTTCATAGAAGTTGTAAGAGTAGAATCAGCTTGTGGGAATTTTTCAAATGTAAAACGAGGAATTTTTGTAACTATATAATCAATCACAGGCTCAAAACTTGCTGTAGTTCCAGTAATATCATTAGTAATTTCATCAAGAGTAAATCCAACTGCAAGAAGAGTCGCCACTTTTGCAATAGGATATCCTGTAGCTTTACTTGCAAGAGCAGAGCTTCTAGAAACTCTTGGATTCATTTCAATTACAATCATTCTTCCATTTTCGGGATTTACAGCAAATTGAACATTACTTCCACCAGTATCAACCCCAATTTCCCTTAAAATTTTAAACGAAGCATCTCTCATTCTTTGATATTCTTTGTCTGTAAGAGTAAGTGCCGGTGCAACTGTTATACTATCACCAGTATGAACTCCCATTGGATCAAAATTTTCAATTGAGCATACTATAATACAGTTATCTTCCTTATCACGAATAACTTCCATTTCATATTCTTTCCAACCAAGCATACTCTCCATAATTTCAATCTCACCAATTGGAGAAGCTTCAAGTCCTGTTTTTGCAAGTTCTTTAAATTCATCCATATTATATGCAACACCACTACCAAGACCTCCCAAAGTAAAAGAAGCTCTCACAATTACAGGAAATCCTGTCTCTTTTACAAATTCAACTGCTTCATCTAAACTTGTAACAGCTTTACTTTTTGGTAAATCCATTCCAATTTTTTGCATTGCTTCTTTAAATGCGTCTCTATCTTCTCCTTTTTTAATTGCCTCAGGATTAGCCCCTAAAAACTCTATTCCTTCAAGCATTCCTTTTTCATACATTTCCATTGCTACATTAAGTGCAGTCTGTCCTCCCATTGTAGGAAGTATTGCATCAACCTTTTCTTTTTTAATAATTTCCGCTATACTCTCAGGAGTAATTGGTTCAATATATGTAGCATCCGCAAATTCAGGGTCAGTCATAATAGTAGCCGGATTTGAATTAACAAGAACAACTCTATAGCCAAGTGATTTAAGAGTTTTTGCAGCCTGAACGCCAGAATAGTCAAATTCACAGGCTTGACCTATCACAAT
>JALTBU010000286.1 GCA_027008345.1 Nautiliaceae bacterium
AGATTTAAAATTTCTTTTTTACCAAGTAAAAAATTAGCTACATTAAGCGCTTCAGCTCTTGCTGCATGAGCTAATTGTAGTTTGCCGTTGCAATCTCCTATAGCAAATATATTTGGCAAACTTGTTTGGAAGTATTCATTGGTTTCAATGCCTTTATTTATTTTAATTTTATCCGTTTCAATTACATCTGTATTTGGAATTCTACCCGTTGCTACAAGTAATTTTTCAACTTTAATCTCACCATTATTTGTTTTAATATGAACTTTATTTTTAATAGTTTTTGCACTTTCAATTGAAGTATTTGGCATTAAATTTACGCCATTTGCATTTAGAAGTTCTTGAATTTTTTTATCAATACTTTCTGGAAATTTTCTTGATAAGTTTTCGTGTCTAAAAATAAGAGTAGTTTTTACACCGTTTATTGCAAAAAATGAAGCAAATTCAAGTCCAATTGCACCGCTTCCATAAATTGCAATCTCTTTTGGGAATTCAGTTAATTTTATAGCTTCATTTGAAGTTATTATGTTTTTATAATCCATTTCAATTCCCTCAGGAATTCTTGGATGTGAACCTGTACCGATTATTATGTATTTTGCTTCTAAAATTTTATCATTTACTTTTACTTTATTCTCATCAATGACTTTGGCTTCACCTTCTATTAATTCAACACCGCTTGCAACTATTTGAGACTTAACTCCATTTCTTGATTTAGAAATAGAGTTGCTAATAATTTCTTGTAGTTTTGCAATGTTTATTCTTTTTTCACCTTCAAAACACTCTTCTTTTACTTCAAACAAAGCTTTTGTACGATGAAGAAGATTTTTTGAAGGTATACATCCTTCATTTAGACAAGTCCCACCTAAATGATCAAGCGATTTTTCAATAAGAGCAACTTTAAATCCATTTTTGGCTAAAACAATAGCGGCGGAATAATTAAGTCCGCCTCCAATACATATTACATCATACATTTTTACTCTCCATTTCTGCTATATCTTTTATGATTTTTAGCACACTATCAGGATTTAAACTCATACTTTCAATTCCAATTTTTACTAAAAATTCTGCAAATTCTGGA
>JALTBU010000287.1 GCA_027008345.1 Nautiliaceae bacterium
GGATTAATGGTAGATTTCTCTTCAACTCTATTTTTAGCATTAGCTGTACCAAATATCTTTGGACTTTTACTAATGTCATGCGATGTTAGAGAGATGTTAACTGATTATTTAAAAAAGTTAAAGTCAGGTGAATTAGATGCCGAGGCGATAAGGGATTAATCTGAATCTAAAAAAATACCAATATTAGCTTCACTCTGAATAAGATTTTGATTAAGTTTACTTCTAAGTCTATAGATAAGTGTACGAATAGTTGAACTACTAACAGGCTTAGAACCCCATATCTCTTGTTCTATAGTATAGTAGCTTACAGTAGTTCCTCGTGAAGAGATAAGAAGCATAAGTAGTTGTAACTCTTTTTTTCCTAGATGAATAGGTTTGTTATGGTGTAGAAGTCTCTTTTCTACGCTATCAAATGTATATCCTTCTCCTAACTCTATAAATTGTTCATCTTTATTACTTGTAGATATATGATTTTGTGCTAAGAGTAACATAGCTTTTAGCTCTTCATTACGATATGGTTTAGTAAGATAGCCAATAGGAGATGTTTCTATTAGTCGTTTAATTGTTTTGTCATCTTTATATGCTGAAAGGTAGATAACAGGAGGAGGTGAGTTAAGTTGTTTATAAAATGTAATTCCGTCCTCTTCTCCTTTTAAGTTAATATCCATAATTATTAGATTAATAGGGTGCTTTTCTAAAAGCTCTTTAGCTTTTTTTATGGAAGTAGCATAGTGTAGATTACTATATCCAAAACTTTGAAATGTATGAACAATCTCTAATGCAACAAGTCCCTCATCTTCGACAACTAAAATTGTTAAATCTTCCATTCTATTGTACTCCTTAGACCATAATTATAGGTAGATTGAAATGTTCCATCTAAGTGTTCAGTTACTAGTGTTTGAACAATAAGTAACCCTAGTGTTGTTGTTGAAGTAGAAGGTAATATAGGTGTCTCTCCATTATCTTCAATAATAAAATAAACAGTATCATCAATATACTTTAATGTGATTATAAGTCTACCACCTCTCTCTTTAAAAGCATATTTAAAGCTATTGGTGACCAATTCATTAAGAA
>JALTBU010000288.1 GCA_027008345.1 Nautiliaceae bacterium
GATAAAATTTCTGCTTCAAATGCCTGGGGTTTACCTGTTATAAAAGGATATAAATTGTTGTCTTCCCACTCTTTTGGTCTGATTAGTGCAAGTTCAAGAGGAGTTGAAACTCCAAGCTTTTTAGCGCTTTCTTCAATTATTTTCATTTGTGACTATTGAAAAGCTTAAATTTTCTATTTCATTGTGTTTTTTTATAAAGTTGTTTAAAGTTTTTAAATCAAGTGAATTTATAAGTTTAAGCTCTTTTTCATAATACCCGTCAGGAAGATTGTAATAATACTCTTTGAATTTTCTAAGAAGTCTTTGCGCTAAAAGCTCGTTTCTAAGAGGCTCACTTCCTATTAAAAATTTTTTTGCCTGATTCAGCTCTTCTTCATTTACTCCGTTTTTTACAAAATCATTAATAAGCTTTTTAACTATATTTATGGCATCATCTGTATTTTCAAGTTTTGTTTGAAGATGACCTTTTAAAATTGTATATGTTTTTTGAAATTCATTTTGTGCATAAGCCGAATAAGCATAGCCTCTTTTTACTCTTATTTCTTCCATCATTCTGCTTCCAAAACCTCCTGCACCGAGTATAAATGTGGCTGTTTTGGCAAGATAAAGTTCTTCATTTGTAACATCAAAATCACTGCCAAAATAGATATAACTTTGCTCAACTGAGTGTTTTTCAGTAATGTTTCCTTCTTTTGGTTTAAAAAAGAGCTCTTTTTTCATTGAGGTTGATGGAAGAATATCCAAAAACGGCTTAATATCGATTTTTTCTCCTCCGTTTATAAAAACAGCCGATTCTTTTGAATATGTTTTGAAATGATTTTTTATATCTTCAAGAGTTATGTTTTCAATATTATCACCTATTACAGGGTGTTCAAGGGGAGTGTTTTTGAAAATTGTTTTAAAAAGGTTTTGATTGGCTATATAATCATAATTATTTTTGAGCGACTCTTTTTTTGCAAGCAGTTCTTTTTTACTTTTATTAAGCGCTTCTTGGGTGAAATTTGGGTTTTCAAGAAGTTCAAGAAGTTTTTTTATTGCAAAATTTTTCTTTTCGTTTAAAAAAACAAGCGAAA
>JALTBU010000289.1 GCA_027008345.1 Nautiliaceae bacterium
ACTCTCTAAGGGTCTTGATTGCCACTCTTTTACTTTGGATATAATTTTATCTGTTATTGTATTGATTGTAGCTGTTGAAATTGATATTTGATAAAGCTCTTCAATATGAGATTTTATATCTTTATAACTCATTCCAAGAGCATATAATGATAAAATCTTTTCTTCTATTTCATCACTTATTGTTGTTTGATGTTTTTTTACTAGTTGGGGTTCAAAATTTCCAATTCTATCTCTTGGGGTAGCAAGTTCAAATTCTCCGCTTGTGGATTTAACTGTTTTTCTGTTGTAACCGTTTCTTCTGTTTCTTTTACCCTGTAAAACTTCATCTGCAATGTGAGATTCAATCTCTGCTTCAAGTGCAGCTTCTACTAATTCTTTAACAAGCGGAGCTAATACTCCGTCTTTTCCACCTATCTTTTTACCTGCTAATAACTCTTTTACTGCTTGTTCAAAGTTAAATTTTTCCATGTCAGTCCTTTCATTTTCATTATTTTACCTTGACTGACACGGAATTTCTAACAGTCCCTAAAAGTATCTTAAGGAGTGTAAATGGGAATAATTTATGCAATACTGAATGTAATGGAAACAATAGCTTCAATTATGAATAAAATTCGATATTTTATCTATCCTATAACAACCTTATATGTAGAAATGCAATCATTTAAACTTTTAAACAAGCTATTAAATAAATTTCATAGGAAGAAATAACTTTCTTCCTTTTTTTTACGTTATATTGTGGGACTGTTAGAAAGTATGGTTGTCAGATAATGTTGTGACTACTACAAATAAATTATTCTACCTAAATATACCTAATTTTTTCTTCAAAAATTACTTCACCCCAAATTTCATAATCTTCCATAAAAAAATATCTTCCATAAATTCTTTCTAACTCTTTCATTAAAAATGTTCCCTTTAAATGTTTAGAATACTCAAGAGGTTTAGAAACAGATTTGTCAAATTCTAAAACATAACTACAATATTCATTTTCATTATGTTTATTAATTTTATTAACTAAAAATCTTTTCTTCCATCCGACTTTTTGAAGTTTATTCAAATCATTTTCTATTGCA
>JALTBU010000290.1 GCA_027008345.1 Nautiliaceae bacterium
ATTTTTATACTCTGACACTTTCATCAACTCATCAACTCATCAACTCATCAACTCATCAACTCATCAACTCATCAACTCATCAACTCATCAACTCATAAACTCATCAACTCATCAACTCATCAACTCATAAACTCATCAACTCATCAACTCATCAACTCATCAACTCATCAACTCATCAACTCATCAACTCATCAACTCATCAACTCATCAACTCATCAACTCATCAACTCATCAACTCATCAACTCATCAACTTATTTATAGTATAATTCCACAAAAAAAAGAGGAGGATATATTGGATTATTATGAAATCCTAGGTGTCAGTAGAACCGCTACACAAATAGAAATAAAAAAAGCTTACAGAAAACTTGCTATGAAATACCATCCTGATAAAAATCCGGGAGACAAAGAAGCTGAAGAAAAATTTAAAGAAATAAATGAAGCTTATCAGGTTTTAAGTGATGAAGAAAAAAGAAAAATATATGATACTTATGGAAAAGAAGGACTTGAAAATCAAGGATACAGACCTTCAGGAAATTTTCAGGATATTTTTGATATGTTTAATGAAATGTTCGGTGGCGGATTTGGAGGAAGTGAGAGTGAATATTCAATGCCTTATGATTTAGATAAAGGAATGGAGATAACTTTAAGCTTTGAAGAAGCTGTTTATGGAGTAAGTAAAGAGATAGAAAACGAATATTATGCCTTATGTGAAACCTGTAATGGTACAGGAGCAAAAGAAAAAGAGACCTGCCCTACTTGTAAAGGCAGAGGAAGCATTGTTGTAGGAAACGGATTTATAAGAATGAGCCAAACCTGCCCTAACTGTGGGGGAAAAGGCTATACAATAAAAGAAAAATGTCCTACATGTAAAGGCAAAGGCTATTTTATAAAAAAAGAAAAAGTCCATATAGACATACCAGCCGGAGTTGATACTGGAATGAGAATGAGAGTTGCTAATAAAGGTAACGAAGGGCCTATGGGCAGAGGAGATTTATATATTTTATTTAATGTAAAACCTTCAAAAATTTTTAAAAGAAAAGGTAAAAATTTAATAGTAGAAG
>JALTBU010000291.1 GCA_027008345.1 Nautiliaceae bacterium
TTTTTTCTCCATTTTTACTCAAAGAAACAGCAAAAAAAGAAAAATATCCTCTAAATTTTTTATCAGTTATTTTTCTTAGTATTTTTACATTGGCTCTTTTGATTATCCTTTCAAAAGGTCAGCAATACGGCTGGTTTGGAAGTGAAAAAATAGTGTTTTTAAGTTTTATAGCCTGGTTTGGACTTTTGGCTTTTATTATAAATGAATATTTCAGCAAAATAAAACTATTTACTTATTCTCTTTTTAAAAATCCTTATTATACCCTTGGAATTTTGGTTTATTTTATATTACTTGGATTTTCTATGTATCAGTATTTTTATCTTGTGCCGATATTTTATGAGCAGATTAAAGGACTAAGTTCAATTCAAACAGGACTTGGAGTGCTCGGATTTGGGATATGGATTGGGATCGTGAGTTTAATAGCCGGCTTTTTAAGTGATAAATTTTCTCCTGTGCCTGTTTTATTTGCAGGGGCGGTTGTTTATCTTTTTAGTTCATATCTTTTTACTACACTAAACTACTACACTCCTTTTGTTGAAGCGGTTATTAAAACTATGCCGTTTGGAATTGCCATGGGACTGTTTTTTGCTCCTATTACAACACTTGTTATGCAAAATGCAGGTAAAAAAATAGAACAGGCAATTACTACAATGGATTATGTAAGGTTTATAGGAGGAAGTTTTGGAACTGCACTTGCAACAAATAATATTATTTTTTATAAAAATAAAGAGTTTGATGGAATGGTGGTTTTGCAAAACAGGGATTTAGTTGAAGAAATTTTACATAAATTGTCGTTTTTGGCAGAGGAGAGGGCAAAAGCTATTTTTATGCATATCGAAGAATTTTTCAGTTTTAATTATGGATTTAAATATGTATGGATGGATGCTGGTTTTTGGGGAGTTGTGGGAGCAAGTTTTGTATTCGCACTTTTAATAATAAAACTTTTAAGTTTAAGGAAGAATTATGGCAAAAATAATTAATAAAGAAGAAAAAAGAAAAGAAATAGCAATTAGATGTAAAAATTTACTGCTTGATAGAGGAATTAAAGTAACTGTGTCAGAACTTGCGAAAACTGCCGGAATAGGCAAAGGAACAATTTATGAATATTTCAAAAACAAAGAAGATATGGTGTTTGAAATATTAAATATTTTAATTGAAGAATTTAATAAAGAACTTTTTATAAAATTAAAAAATGGTAAAAATACATTAGATAAACTGCTGATTTTTTTTGAGTTTTTTTACAAAGATTATTTTGAACTTCAAAAAATATATAAAGAATTTCTTGCGATTACATTAACTTCATCAAATGAAGAGATGAAAAATTATGCCACTAAAAGTAAAAGTCAATATTATTCTATTTTAGAAGATATTTTAAATGAAGGTATAAAATCAAAAGAACTTAAAAAAAAGGCTGTTAAATATAAAAAAATAATTTATAATATGTGTGAGGGATTTTTTATTGAAAGTGAAGTTACGAATTTAGTTGAAGACAAAGAAAAAGAGTTTAAAAAAGAAATAGAGCTTGTTTATAAACTTTTAAAAAAGGATAAAAAATGAAATGGAAAATTGTGTTTTTACTGCCTATTTTTTTAAATGCAGAAAATTTTAATGAATTAATAAAACTTATAAATAATTCAAATATTGTAAAAATCTATGAAAAAAATATCGAAATTCAAAAAAAGAGACTAAATCAGGCAATTGCAAAAAATTACGGAAGGCTTGATTTGGAGTATGATTATGAATATTTGGCAGACAGACCTGTTATGAAAATGAATTCTCCCGAGCCTATTGCTGCTGAAAATTTAGGAAGTGCACCTTTATATCCGCTTGTATATAAAAATATTCATTCAAAACTGACAGTCGGTAAAAAAAATAATTTTGTAGGAAGCTTGACTTATTCCTATCCGCTTTTTACAGGATTTGCGATCAGTAATTTAATTGATGTTGAAAAATTAAATCTTATAAAATCAAAGCTTAAACTCCAAAATATAAAAAGAAATTTAAAACTTAAAATAGCAAAAATTTATGCAGAAATTTATGCAATTAAGAAAAAAATATATGCGCTAAATGAGGCAAAAGACGCACTTTTAGCTGCAAAAGAAAAAGCAAAGGCTTTGTATAATGAGGGACTTATAAATAAATCCACGGTTGATGAAATAGATGCAAAATATTATGAGATAAAAGCAAATATAGATGAAGTTAAAGCTCAAAAAAAATCACTTTTTAATATATTAAAATATATTATAAATAAAAAAATAAATTCGATTTCAAAATTGCCGAATATTTCTTTGAAATCTGTTGAATTTTTAAATAGACCTGATATTTTAGAAATTAAAAAAACTCTTCAAATTGCAACTAAAAATATTGACTTGCAAAAATCAAATTTTTATCCAAAAATTTTTATTCAAGCAGGTATCAAAAAAGAAGCGACTGATGCTACTTTAAATAATAACGATTACAGAAATATTGATAATTCATATGTTGCCCTTTCTTTTAAATATAATATTTTTAATGGAGGAGCTGACAGAGCAAAAATAGAGGAAGCAAAAATTACCAAAATTAAATCTTATATTTTTTTTAGAGATTATTTTAATAAAGTAAAAACAGATTATAAAAATGATTTATTAAATTTAAATGCTTTTAAAAACAGGCTTCTCTCAGCTAAGAAAGAAATTAAAGCAAGAAGAAGTTATTATGAATATATAAAAGCAAAGTTTGATGAAGGACTTGCCGATGTTACGGATTTAAATGATGCAATTGCAAAATTAGCCGCGGCTAAAGCTAAAAAAGATTATATAAAATCACAGATTTTCTTTTATACTTTAAAAGCAAATATTGATGGTGGAAATTGAGTAGATAGGTTGATGGGTGAATGGGTGGATGTGAGTAGAGGAGAGAAAATTTGAAAAAATGGAGAATGAAAAATGGAAAATGGAAAAATAAAAAGAAATGTTTTAATTATTATTGTTGTCGGGTTATTAATTATTAGTGGTGTGTTGATTTATAATAAGATAAACGGTAAAAAACTGCCTCCTTATCTTGTAGAAGCGGTTGGAGTAGTTGACGGGGATTTAATAAATATTAATACAAAATATCCTGGAAGAGTTGTGATGTTAAGTGTCGATACAGGGGATAAAGTAACAAAAGATGAAATTATTGCAAAGCTCGATGATAAGGAATATTTTAAAAAATTAAATGCCTTAAATTATGAAATTAAAGCAAAAAATGATGAGCTAAATTTTACAAAAGCTAAAATATTAAACAGTATTGAAATTGCTAAAAATGCATATTTAGCTAAAAAAATTGAATTAAATGCACTTGATTCCCAAATTGATGCATTAAAAAATGTAATAAATCAAGATAAAAGAGATGAAAAAAGAATAGCTTCCCTTGTCAAAAGAAAAATGGAAAAACATCATAAACTCGAACTTGCAAAATTAAAAACAAAAACAGATAGCGATAAATTAAAAGCCTTGTTTGCTAAAAAAGATGCGTTGAATAAAGAAATTAAAATATTTAAGAAAAAATATGAAATAGCCTTTGCTTCAAAAAGCAATATAACCGCTCTTCAAAATGCAATTAATGCTCTAAAAGAAAAAAGAGATGTTATTAAAGTTATTTTAAATGAGCTTAATATCAAATCACCAATTAATGGATATGTAGATACAAAAATAGCAAATATTGGTGAAGTATTAGGCGGCGGAATGCCAATAGCTACACTGATTGATCCAAAAAGTTTATATCTTAAAATTTATGTTAATACAATTTATACAGGCAAAATACATTTAGGGGATAAAGCAGAAATTTTTCTTGATGCATATCCAAACAAGCCAATTAAAGCAGTTGTAAGTAAAATCGCAAAAAAGGCTGAGTTTACTCCAAAAGAAGTCGCAGTAAGAGCTGACAGGATTACAAGGGTATATGAAGTGAGACTTAAACCTCTAAAACCAAATCCTTTACTTAAATTAGGACTTCCGGCAACCGGAGTTATTTTAATAGGAAATGGAAGTTTGCCAAAAAGTTTAGATGAATTGCCGGAGCTTTAAATGAATTATGAGTTTCAGGTCCCAAGTTCTGAAGAAATTCTAAAAGTTAAAAATTTAAGTGTAAGATATGGTAAAAAGATTGCTATAAAAAATGTAAATTTTACTCTTAAAGAAAAAGAAATTTTGGGTTTTATTGGAGCTGACGGGGCTGGTAAAAGTTCAACTCTTCATGCAATAGCAGGAGTTGTGAGTTTTGATGGGGAAGTTATTTATAGAAATTATGCTTACCATTCTCCAAAAGAGGCTGAAAAAATTAAAAATGAGATATCTCTTATGCCACAGGGACTTGGACTTGTTTTATATGATTTTTTGAGCGTAAAAGAGCATTTTGATTTTTTTAGGGATTTAAGAGGGCTTAAAAAAGATATAGAGTATGAAAAAAGACTTCTTAAAATGGCAGGTCTTTATGAGTTTCAAGACAGGCTTGCTGGAAATTTAAGCGGTGGAATGAGACAAAAACTATCATTAATTTTAGCTCTTCTTCCTCGTCCAAAACTTCTTATTCTTGATGAGCCTACAACCGGAGTTGATCCGATAAGTAGGGCGGAACTTTGGGAAATAGTTAATGAAATGAGAAAAAATGGTATGAGTGCACTTATTTCAACGGCATATATGTCAGAAGCAAGTAAGATGGATAGAATAATGCTTTTTGATGAAGGAGAAGTTATTGCAAAAGGAACATCTGATGAGCTTATTGAAAGTATAAAGGATTATACATATGAAGGAGAAATTGAAAATAGTGAGTGTTTTTCGTTTAATAAAAGGACTTATTGCTTGAAACCGCTTACATTAAAAAAAGCCACTCCTACACTTGAAGGTGTATTTTTTGTAAATGCGCTTAAAAAAGGCAAAAAGCCCATAGGAATAAATGTGCCTAAAAAAAATCTTGATATTCCTGATATTATAGTAAAAGCAAAATGTCTAACTAAAAAATTTGGTAATTTTATAGCCGATAATTGTGTAGATTTAGAGCTTAAAAAAGGTGAAATTTTAGGACTTCTTGGAGCAAACGGGGCAGGGAAGACAACTCTTATAAAAATGCTTCTTGGACTTTATCCTATTGACGAGGGTGAATTGTATCTTCTTGGAAAAAAAATAAAATCTTATGAAGATAGGATTGAGCTAAAAAGTAAAATCGGATATGTATCTCAAAAATTTTCGCTTTATAAAGATTTGACTATCAAAGAGAATCTTGAATATTTTGCAAAAATGCATTCTTTAACCTCTGAGGAAACAAAAAGAAAAATTGAAGAGTATTCCAAAATGTTTGGATTTGAGAAGTTTTTAAATGCTTTTCCAAAAGAAGTTCCGCTTGGAATTAATCAGAGATTTTCACTTGCAGCGGCTCTTTTGCATGAGCCGGTGGTTTTGTTCTTAGATGAACCTACAAGCGGTGTGGATACCGTTGCGAGAAGTGCGTTTTGGAGACTTCTTAGAAAATTAAAAGAAAATTTAGGAATATCAATTCTTATTACAACTCATTATATGAGTGAGGCAGAATATTGTGACAGGGTGGTTGTGCTTAAAAGAGGGGTTAAAATTATAGATGATTCGGTTGAAAATCTTCATAAAAAATATCCGGGAGTTGATTTTGAAGAAATATTTTTGAAAATTTATAAGGAAAATCAATGAAGCTTAATGTAATAAAAGCATATTTGAAAAAAGAGGTTATAGATTTGATAAGAAACAAAATGATAATATTAATATACCTTATTCCTATTATGATATTGATACTTTTTGGATTTGGTATCAAAATGGAAGTTACCCATACAAGAACTATTATTATTGATAAAGACCACTCAAAACTTTCCCTTGAAATAATCAATAAATTTTCACATACAAAATATTTTGATGTAAAAGTTAAAAATTTTTCTGATAAAGAGGCTTTGCATCAAATTCAAACCAATAAAGCTGATATGATAATAATAATTCCTCCATCATTCTCAAAAAATTTATATAAAGGTGCAGAAATAGGTGTATTTATAGACGGGGCATTTCCACTTAGAGCTATAACGATAGAAGGATATGTGCAAAAACTTTTAATACATGGATTTAATATAAAACTTCCTATTAAAATAGAAAATAGAAATTTTTTTAATGAGTCAATGAAAGATTATAATGCTGTAGTCCCTGGACTTTTTGGATTAATTTTTTTAGTGGTTCCGGGAGCACTTGCGGCTATTATGATAGTAAAAGAAAAAGAAGTAGGGACTATTTTTAATTTTTATTCTGCACCTATTAAAAAAATAGAGTTTATTATTGCTAAATTGACACCACCTTTTCTTTTTCATTCTATAAATATTTTTATTTTGCTGATTTTAGCTCTTTATGTATTTGATGTGCCTTTTCGTGGAAATCTTTTTATTTTTTGGCTTGCGAGCGAAATTTATATTTTAATAAGTGTGGGAATAGGTCTTTTGGTTTCTATTATTACTTCAACCCAGATAGCTGCACTTGTTTTATCTGTGATTATTACGGTAATCCCGGGCTTTTTATATTCAGGAATTCTTATGCCGATATCTTCTATGGATAAAGAGAGTTTTATTGAAGCCCATATCTTTCCTGTTATGTATTACAATCATCTTGTATATGATTCGTTTTTGATAGGTCAGGGTTTCAAATCAAGTGAGAATGTTTTATATTTTTTGATTCTTTGTGTTTATGCGATAGCTCTTATTGCATTTGGAACATTTCTTGTTAAAAAGGCTATAAAATGAAAATGAATGCCATTTTAAAAAAAGAGTTTTTGGTTTTTTTCAGAAATATAGGGCTTGTTGTATTTATACTTTATGCTTTTACAATGGATATATACATTGCAGGAGGAGGGATAAAAGTAACACCTAAAAATGTCTCTATTGGATATGTGAATGAAGCTGATAACTTAGTGGTAAATAAAATATTAAGCTCTTTTCGTAAGCCTGAATTTAAAAAACCAAAAATATTTTTAAGTGAAAAAAAACTCAAAGAAGCAATATATAATAAAAAAATTATGGTCGGAATAGTATTTGATAAAGAGTTTGTAAATAATTTAATTGCAGGTAAAGTTGCAAAATTACAGGTTTTAATAGATTCAACAGCTGCAGCTCAGGCGGAAGTTACATTAATTTATCTTCAAAATATTTTAATGAAATTTAACGAAAACCTAAAAATTCCTGCAAAAATAGATATTATAAAACTGTTTAATCCAAATTCGAATACCAAATGGTTTATGAGTCTTAGTGAAATGATGAGTGTTATTACAATGCTTGGACTTGTTTTAATTGCTGTGGTATTTGTTAGGGAAAAGGAAAACGGCACATGGGATATTATGCTTTTAATGCCCGTTAAAAGCTCTTTGATTATATTTTCAAAAATTCTCTCTCAGGTTTTGATTTTGATGGTAGGAATTACAATAAGTGTGGGAATTGTGATATTTGGGGCTTTTGATACTCCGATAAATGGAAATTTACTTGATTTTTACCTGATTAGTTTTTTATATGCATTTGCAATAGGGGGAATTGCGCTTGTAATCGCAGCAGTTTCTAATAATGTATTGGAAGTGGGTCATTTGACAATTGTAATTATGCTTCCTTTGATTTTCCTAAGTGGAGCATGGACGCCTCTTAGTTCTATGCATCCGTTTATTCAATTTTTGAGCTATTTTTCACCTCTTAGGTATTATATTCAGGCTACTCAGGATATCTTTTTCAGAGGCAGTGGATTTATAGATTTACTGCCATATTTTGGTGCTGAACTTTTGATGAGTTTGGTATTATTTTATATAGGATATAAAAAAATAGGGAGACTTTTTTGAAAAGCAGCATTTATGAATTAAAGCGCACAAAAGAGATAATTTTTATTCTTGCTAAAAACGGATTTGGAGATCTTGTAGAGACTCTTGGTATTCCTGTCCCTTTTAAAAAAGAAGTCAAGCTAAGCCGTTCTGAGAGGATTAGAAAAACAATAGAAGAACTTGGCCCTACTTTTATAAAACTTGCACAGCTTCTCTCACTCAGACCGGATTTAATCCCGATTGAGCTTGCAAAAGAGCTTGAAAAACTTCAAGACAGAGTTGCTCCTTTGCCTTTTGAGAAGATGGAAAAAGTTTTGATTGAAGAATTTGGGGATTATAAAAAATATTTTAAAGATGAATTTACACTTCTTGCCTCTGCGTCTATCGGACAGGTATATAAAACTAAGCTAACAAATGGAGATGAGGTTGCCGTTAAAATATTAAAGCCGGATATTGAAGAAGTAATTTATGCAGACATTTTTATACTTGAACGACTTGCGAAACTTGTCAGAGAGAGACTTTTGATTTATGGAATAGACAGTTTAAAGATTATAGAAGAATTTGCAAAAAGCATAAAAAAAGAATTGGATTTTAATATAGAAGCACTTAATCTTAAAAGATTTAAAGTGAATTTCAAAAATAATCCCAAAGTAAAAGTTCCAAAACTTTATGACAGTCTCTCGACTAAACGTATTTTAACACTTGAATTTATTAACGGTATAAAAATAAATGATAAAGAAACTCTTAAAAAACAGTATTCATTAAAAGAAATTGCAAAAACAGGTGTTGAACTTGTAGCAGAGCAGATTTTTGTACACAGGTTTTTTCATGCCGATCCACATCCCGGGAATTTAATGATAAGCAATGGAAAAATTGTATTTCTTGATTTTGGAATTGTGGGACGAATTTCCAAAGAAGATAGAAATGCGCTTTTAAAGCTTGTTTATTATGTTGCACACAGGGATGAAGAAAAAGCAGCAGAATATGTTATGAAACTTGCAAGAATAAGTGATAATACAGATATTGATATGCTTAAAAAAGAATCAGCAGACATTATTTCAACTTATCTTTATCAGCCTTTAAAAAATATAAATATTCAAAGCTTTTTTGAAGATTTGGTTAGAGTTATGAAAAAATATAAAGTATATTTCAAAGAAGATCAGTATCTGCTTGCAAAAACAATTATAACTTATGAAGGCGTTGGTAAAAGTTTAGATCCTGATTTTAATGTAATTGAATCTTTAAAACCTTATGTGACAAAACTTGTCAAAAAAATATATTCTCCTAAAACATTGCTTAAAGAATTTGGAGAATATAATCAAAACCTTGCAGAATTTTTTATTCATTTTCCAACTGATTTTTATGAAATTATTAAAAAAATTAAAGACGGAAAGTTAAAAATTGAATTTGAACACGTAGGGCTTGAAAAATTTGAAGAGACTATCAAAACAGCTTCTCACAGACTTTCACTCGCAATTATTATCGCCTCCATTCTTATTGGCTCATCAATGCTTCTTAGCTCTCACGTGCCCCCTTTATTTAAGAATGTATCATTCTTTGGTATAATTGGTTTTATATTTGCCTTTGTTTTGGCAGTTATTTTAATTTTTAAAAGTTGGAGGGACTAATGAGAGATATACAAAAGGAATTTTTGGATAATAGAAATCCTACAAAAGATCTGTGGAGAATGTTTAGGGTAATAAGTGATTTTACAGATGCTTTTGAAGAGCTTGAAGATTTGCCTCCTGCAATTTCAATTTTTGGTAGTGCAAGAGAAAAACCGGGTCAGTATTATTATGAAAAAGCCACAGAAATTTCAAAAGGATTAAGTGATAAGGGATATGCGATAATTACGGGGGGAGGTCCTGGAATTATGGAAGCGGCAAATAAAGGTGCAAAAATAAGCGTAGGGCTTAATATTGAACTTCCACATGAGCAAGTTACAAATCCATATGTAAAAATTCCCCTTAAATTCAAATATTTTTTTACAAGAAAAGTTACATTTTTAAAATATTCAGTCGGGACTGTTATGATGCCCGGAGGTTTTGGGACATTAGATGAACTTAGCGAAGTATTAACACTTGTACAGACAAAAAGAATGAGCAAAATACCTATTGTTTTTTTTGGAAGTGAATATTATAAGCCACTGCTTGATTTTTTTGATAAAATGCTTGAATATAAACATATTGACAAAGAAGATTTAAATCTTTTTATTGTAAGTGACGATGTTGAAGAAACAGTTAATTATATATATGAAAATGCCATAAAACCAGATATTACATTAAATAAATAGCCTCTTGTTTTTCCTTTTTAAAAGGAAAAATCTATCTGTTTTTTCTTGCAAATTTAAATAAAATAACTTATAATTTCAGTCCAAAAAGCGTGGAAAACCACGAGATCTTTAAAAAAGGAAGCAAATGGAAAAAATCAGAATCAAACTTCAAGCGTATGACCACAGAGTGCTTGATAAAGCTGTAGGAATCATTACAGAAGCTATCAAAAGAACTGGAGCGGAAGTAAAAGGACCTATTCCATTACCTACAAAAATCAGAAGATATACAGTGCTTAGATCACCTCACATCAATAAAGATAGTAGAGAACAATTTGAAATAAGAATTCATAGACGTCTAATTGATGTTGTTAATGCATTACCTGATACTGTTGACCAACTAATGAAATTAGAGTTGGCACCAGAGGTAGATGTAGAAGTTAGGGCATTAAGTTAAGGAGAATTGAATGGAATTTATAGTTGAAAAAATAGGAATGAGTAGGACGGTAGGAATTCCAAGCGTTCCGGTTACATTACTTAAAGTAGTACCGGCTAAAGTTTGCGAAATTAAAGATGAAAATGAAAAAAGAGCTTTGGTTGCTTATACACATGGTAAAAAAATTAATAAACCTATCGAAGGTATGCAAAAAAAATATGGACTTAGCAAAGAATTTAACAGATTTGCTGAACTTAAAGTTGCAAACACAGAAGCTGGGGAACTTGATGTAACTCCTTTAAATGAAGCAAAAAAAGTAAAAATTACTTTCAAAAGCAAAGGTAGAGGATTTTCAGGTGTTATGAAAAGACACGGATTTGCAGGTGGTCCTGGAGGACATGGTTCAAGATTCCATAGAGCCCCTGGTTCAATTGGTAACTGTGAATGGCCTGGACGTGTAATGCCTGGTAGAAAAATGCCTGGACATTATGGGAACAAAAACATTACTGTAAATGCAGAAGTAGTTGAATTTGATCCTGATATGGGTGTTTTAGTAATTAAAGGAAGTGTTCCTGGAAGTAACGGAAGTCTTGGTAAAGTAAGGATTGTAAAATGAGTGTAAAGTATGAAGTAATTAATCAATTACCGGAAGATTTTCAAGGTATCAATCCGCATAACTTATATCTTTATGTAAAAGCGTATCTTGCTAATCAAAGAGCAGGAACTGCTCATACAAAAACAAGAGGCGAAGTTAGCGGTGGTGGTAAAAAACCATTTAGACAAAAAGGTCTTGGACGTGCTAGACAAGGTAGTATCAGAGCTCCTCATTTTGTTGGCGGTGGAGTAGCACATGGTCCAAGAAATGAAAGAGACTGGTCTCAAAAATTAAATAAAAAACAAAAAAGAGTTGCATTAAAATATGCACTTAACGAAAAAGCAGAAAATGGAAAACTTTTTGTAGTTGATTCAATTAAAGTTGAATCTGGAAAAACAAAAGATGCAGCAAACTATTTAAAAGAATTTAATCAAAGAGATTATTTAATAGTAGTTGACGAAATGGACGAAAAAACATTTTTAGCATTTAGAAATATTCCTAATGTTTATATTATTACACCAGAAGAATTGAATGCATATTATGCGAGTGTATTCCACAGCATAATTTTTGATAAAAACGCATTTGATAAAGTTATAAAGGGCTAAGCTATGGCAGATATTACAGATATTAAATCAATAGTTTATACAGAAAAAGCACTTAACCTTCAAGAAGAGGGTTATTTAGTAGTACAAACTACACCAAAAGTTACTAAAAATCAACTTAAAGAAATTTTTAAGGAATATTTCGGAGTAACACCTATTAAAATCAATTCACTTAGACAAAAAGGTAAAGTGAAAAGATTTAAAGGAATTGAAGGTAAAAGACCTGATTATAAAAAATTCTACGTTAAATTACCTGAAGATGCAAAACTTGAAAGCCTAAGTGTGTAAAGGGAAGAAGATGGCAGTAAAAACATATAAACCATATACACCGTCAAGAAGATTTATGAGCACACTTGATAACAGTGACATTACTTCTAAGCCGACGGTTAAAAAATTACTTATTAAACTTCCAGCAAAAGCTGGTAGAAATAACATGGGAAGAATTACTTCTCGTCATAGAGAAGCAGGGCACAAAAAACTTTACAGAATTATTGATTTTAAAAGAAATAAATTTGGAATACCAGGAAAAGTGGTAACAATTGAATATGACCCATATAGAAATTGTAGAATTTGTCTTATCAGTTACGCTGATGGAGATAAAAGGTATATAATTCAACCAGAGGGTCTTAAAATTGGTGATACTGTAATGGCAGCTGAAGCAGGACTTGATATTTTACCTGGTAATGCTATGAAACTTAAAAATATTCCTGTTGGTACAGTAGTTCATAATATTGAAATGAAACCTGGAAAAGGTGGACAAATTGCAAGAGCTGCTGGAAACTCTGCTCAAATTATGGGTAGAGAAGGAAAATATGTAATTTTAAGACTTCCAAGCGGGGAGATGAGAAAAATTCTTGGTGAATGTATGGCTACTATCGGAACAGTTGGAAATGCAGATTATCAAAATATTACTATAGGTAAAGCTGGTAGAAGCAGATGGCTTGGTATCAGACCTCAAACAAGAGGTATTGCAATGAACCCGGTTGACCATCCACACGGTGGTGGTGAAGGTAGAAGTAAAGGTAACCATCCTGTTACACCTTGGGGTATGCCGACTAAAGGTTATAAAACAAGAAAGAAAAAACAATCTGATAAATATATAATTTCAAGAAGAAAGAAATAAGGATAGGACATGGCTAGAAGTTTAAAAAAAGGTCCTTTCGTAGACGACCATTTAATGAAAAAAGTGCTTAAAGCAAAAGAAGAAAAAAATCCGAAACCTATTAAAACATGGTCAAGAAGAAGTACAATTACTCCTGAAATGATAGGTTTGACTATTAATGTTCATAACGGTAGAGATTTTGTACCGGTTTACATAACTGAAAGACATGTAGGATTCAAACTTGGTGAATTTGCACCTACAAGAACTTTTAGAGGCCATAAAGGTTCTGTTCAAAAGAAAATAGGTAAGTAAGGATAGGTGATGAGTAAAGCAGTATTAAGATTTATTAGACTTTCACCAACAA
>JALTBU010000292.1 GCA_027008345.1 Nautiliaceae bacterium
TGAAAAAAATTCAAGATATAACAATAATGCTGAATTGAAACTATCCATTCAAGAATTAAGAGAGATATTAAAAATACCAAGAAGTTATAGATATAATGATGTTAAAAGACAAGTTTTAGAAAAAGCCAAATCCGAGCTTGCAGAACACACCGACATTTTGTTTGACTACAAAGAAATAAAAACAGGGCGTAAAGTAACGCACCTGCACTTTTATATAACAGAAAATCCGAAAAACACGCAGACTGATAACAGAATACAAGAGAATTATTTTAGTAATCGTAAAAGTTTTGTTGCACTTTTACGCAAGAATTATACCGGAAATCAAAAATTTTGGGGCTTTAAAAACATAGATGGAGCAAACTATTGGTTGGGGCTTGATAATAATGGCTTGACGTATGGAACTAACGGAAAAGAAATAAAAGATTTTAACTCAGTAGAGAGTGCAAGACTTTATGATACTTGGTTAAAAATAGCACAGAACAGCCCTATTTATAAAGAGCTTGCAAGCGAAGGGGTATGTTTAAAACAATTGGCTGAGACAAACAAAGAGCTTTGGTTGGAACTACGAGAAGATTTAGTTAGATTAAAAGAAGAAGGGATAATATAATGTCGGCGGTGGTCTGGTATTATTATTGCTCTACTAACAAAAATAAAAAAGAGAAAGAAAAAATAATTAATAATCTTAGAAAAATTAGTAAAGAACGAACAGAACGAGCAAAAGAGAAAATACTAAATGCTATTACAGAATTAAAAAAGAACAACGAAGAAATAACAATTAGCAAAGTAGCAAAAATATCTGGAGTAAGTTATAACACCGCCAAAAAATATTTACCCTCACTTTTAAATAAAAAACAGGTATAGCACAACAACGAAGTGAAGCGACCGAAAAAAAGTTAAAGCGTGTGCGAAAGCACACGGGGGCGAAGCCCCGAACTTTAACTTTTTTGAGGGAATAGCGAAACATAGTTGGTGTGCTATACCTGACAAATTAATCATTTTCACTACACGTTAATAACGATTTTTTTGATATACTAACAAAAAGCATTTTGATATAAAAAAGGTAAAAATTGGAATTTGATATTAATAAGCATATAAAGGACCACGCTTATTTATATAAGCAATTCAATGCTTATAAAAGCACAGATTTGCATTTTAAGTTTAGTATCTTAGACTTATATTTCTTAGCAAACGAATACTCAAATCTTGAAGAAAAAATGAAGGAAATTTTAGACGAATTATTAAAGCCTGCAACATACACTATAAAACAAAAAAACGGATTTTATATAGACAAAAACGGCAATAAAAAACAAAAATATGCGAATAGAAATATCAAAATAGACTTAAAAAAACATTTAACAGCACTTGCAATACACACACAAGGAAGTAAAAGCGAATACACGCAACCGCACATTCATTTTCTTATTAAAAAAGATGCTCGTTTGGGAATTAATTATTCTTTACTTAAATATCATATTAGCAAAACATTAGAAAAACACGGATTAATCGCACATTTTGACGAATTAGGCGATTATAAATATAAAAATTTAGCTAAAAGCGTATCAAAATTTTTTTGGCAGTTAAAAAAATTAAACGACAAGGAATTTAAGAAATATATCGCAAAAAATAGCTCTATATTAAAAAAATATTTAGATTTATTATATAAATACGCTAAAAGTAGTAACAGATTAGACTATTTTTTTAAAACTATGCAAGTTCTACGAAAAAGATTAAATAAGCTAAATATAGATTTTAAATATAACAATCATAACATTAGATATAGTTACGATATTAATTTTGTTTTAGAAAATAAAGAAAATAAAGCAGTTATAGATATTTTGCGAAATAAAAAATATTCGCAAAAAGATATTAAGGCTTATTTAGATAATGCAATTTTAAGAGATGCAGTTAGATATTGTAATTTAAAAGAAGGTGCTTATATTATAAACGAAATCAAGCACAACACTACTTTATTAGATAACTTTAAAACTAACAAAACACTTACAAATAACTATCTAAAATTACTAAAAAAAGACTTGCAAACGACAAAAACTAAAACACAATTAAAAGAAGAAGGCAAATTAGAATATATTAATGCGTTTAAAAACGCTCTTAAAATAGCTAAAAACGAAAAAGAATTAAGAGAAATTTTAAAAGAAAAATATGATTTTAAATTTAAGAAAAGGCAAGGAAAAACAATCGGTTTTAAATTTAATAACACTTATCTATCTATTAAAGATTTAGGATATAACAATATAAGCGAAATAAGACAAGTTTTAATATCTAACAACATACAAAACACAAAAAATCGCTCAGAACCGCTTAAAATTGACTATAAAACTGAAAAAAATGAAAAAAATTTAAAAAAAAGGAGAGAATATTATGAAATCGGAAATTATTCAAGAATTGCAGAACTTATTAGAATTGCAAGAGAAAATGCAGAAAGAGAATTTAGAAATAAAAGAGAAATTGCAAGAGATACAGAAAGAAGATTTAGAGATAAAAGAGAATTTAAAATTATTACAAGCACAGAATACGCAAATAAAAAAAGAGAATGTGTATCTAAACAAACAGCTAACAGAATTGCAACAGAGCTTAACAAAACAGCAAGAAGAGAATATACAATTAAAAGAGAAGATGGCGATTTTAGAAGAAAAATTGAATTTTTTAGAAAACGAATTACCAACACAATTAAAGATACAATTACAGAATTTAGAACAGCAATACAAAACTCAATTTCAAAATTTAACGAAACAATTAGAAATAGATTAAAAGAATTTAAGGTTAAAAAATTTGTAGAAGAAAATTTTGAGAATTTGCAATATACGTTTAGCGAACAATTTTATAGATATTGCGAACGAAATAACCCTAAATACGAAAATTTTAACGACTTTTTCAAAAATTGGATAGTAGAACAAACTTTGAAGGATAATATTGATTTAAAAGAAGTTATAAATAACAATATTATGGGTAGGAGCAACAGATTAAAAAGATAATTTTTAATATAATTTTTATCTTTAAAAACAACTAAAAAAAGGAGAACAAATGAAAAAACTATTATCAATAGTAGCTTTAACGGCAATGATGGCAACAGGTGCAATGGCGGAAACTTCTTATGGTATTTATGGAGGTTATGGAGCAGGAAGTTTTGATGTTGATAATAACACTTATTCAGCGGATATGCACTTATGGGAAGGAGGACTTTTTATAGACCATACCAAAGGACATATTTATACAGGTATGGAAATAGGGTATGGAAAATATGACTATGGACTAAAAGTGTTTAATATGGCAATTTTAAGAGGAAAAGCAGGTTTGCATTTTAATGTAAAACTTCCGGTAAATATATACGGTATTCTCACTGGTGGATATGGAGGAAATGATAATAGTGATTTTGCAACATTTGGTTATGGTGCTGGTTTAGGTGTTAATTTTACTAAACATTGGGGAGTTGAATTAAATTATATTCACTCAATAGACAATCATATTTATGTAGATTATCCAAATTCAGATACTACATATCCAGATTTTAAATATTCAACAGACAGAGGAGAAGCTTTTCTTAAATACAGCTTCTAATTTTTTCTTTTTTTTAATTAAAAAAGACACAAATCAACTTAACATAATACACCTTCTCCTAAAACACCCTCTCTTTTAATGCCGAAAAATCGGCTCTCATTAATTGCATTCTGTTATCAGAACACACAAATATATATGCCAATAATAAATATATTAATCTGTTAACAGATTAATATATTTATAGTAATTCATCTTTTTTCATTTTCTCCAAAAT
>JALTBU010000293.1 GCA_027008345.1 Nautiliaceae bacterium
CGTTGCTTGATGTAGTTAGAAGAATTCCGGCACTTTTTAATCCATATTTAACTTTAATAATTTCACGAAAAGATATTAGATTTTTCACTATCATCTCCCCTGTTACGACAGCCGTTTTTATGAGCTTAATTGGAATTGCACCAAATTATATAATCCTGCTTATATTTCTTTTTTTAACAGGAATCTCCGCTCAAATTTTTCATATTGCAACTCCTTCAATAGTAAAAGAAGTTACACCAAAAATGGGCTTTGGTATGAGTATG
This sequence comes from Nautiliaceae bacterium, assembly GCA_027008345.1. Classification (GTDB taxonomy): domain Bacteria; phylum Campylobacterota; class Campylobacteria; order Campylobacterales; family Nautiliaceae; genus JALTBU01. The sequence continues at coordinate 264 of JALTBU010000293.1, forward strand.
TTTATGGTAGGAGGCGAGCTTGCTAGAAGTATTGCACCGCTTATAGTCTCAGCGGCTATTAGTTTATGGGGACTTGAAGGACTTTTGAAGACAATATTTTTTGCTTTATTTGCTTCTTTTTTTCTTTGGTGGCAACTTAGTAAAATAAAAGGAGATTTCACTCCAAAAGCAAAACAAAAAGCTGATTTTAAAATTTTTTTAGAATATAAGAATTTCTTTTTAATAATTGCAGGATTTATGTTTTTTCAAAGTTTTGCAAAAATATTTTTTGCTTTTTATCTGCCTTTATATTTAACTCATATAGGAGAAACTTTAACTAAAGCAAATATTTATTTGGCATTTTTTCAGTTTTTTGCAATTATAGGGACATTTATAGCTGGAAATATTGCCGATAAAATAGGAAATAAAAAAACTTTAATATTTTCTACTATTTTTGCAATTTTTTCTATGCCTTTATTTATATTTTTTCATCTAATTTATCTGCCTTTAATACTGCTTGGATTGACACTTTTTAGCACAGGACCTGTAATGCTTTCAATCATTCATCATCAAAAAAATTCAACCGCCCTAAACGGCGTTTATATGATGTTAGCTTTTTTAATTCCGGCAGTTGTTACATTTTTGATAGGAGTATTAGCAGATGTGATAGGGCTTAAAAATTTAGCCCTTGTTGGATTTTTATTTTTATTTTTAGCTTTAATATTCGCTTTGAAAATCAAGATTTAACGGTACTGACTAAATGCACTCAACAAAAGTATAAATTTTTAAACGCTCCATAAAGGTTAAAAAGCATT
>JALTBU010000294.1 GCA_027008345.1 Nautiliaceae bacterium
AACATTTTTAATAAACTCCACCGCTTCAAGAGCATCTTTTTTTACAATATCAGAACATTTTTTAAGTTCATTTTCCGGAGTATAATCTCCTATAACACCTACTCCAAAAACTCCCGCTTCTTTTGCACTTACCATATCAAGACATGTATCTCCCACCATAAAAGTCGCTTCTTTATTTGCATTCATTTTATGAATTGCCCTTAATATCGGCTCCGGATGGGGTTTTGGATTGTCAACGTTTTCTCTTCCTATCAAAACTTCAAAATAATCCATTAAACCAAAATGCTCCATAAGCTCTTTTGAATATCTTGCCGTTTTAGTTGTTACAATTCCAAGTCTTGAGAATTTACTTGCTTCAATAACCGCCTCTTTTGCATTTGGCAGAAGTTTTGTTTTTTGAGTGGAAATAAGTCTGTAATTTTTCTTATAAACATCCACAAAATCCCAGACTTTTTCTCTGTCAATTCCAAGTTTTTCAAACATAATATCAAGTGGAAGTCCTATTAATTTTTTAATTTCTCTCTCATCTGGGGTTTTTAGATCAAATGTTTTAAAAGCAACATCAAAACTCTCAAGTATTGCCTTTGTCGAATCTATAAGAGTCCCGTCCAAATCAAACAATATTACTTTCAATTTTCACCTTTTAGATAATTTATCACTTCTTTTTTTGATTCAAAAATATCATCAACAGAATTTAATTTTATATTTTCAAATTTTTTTACAGCTTTTAAAATTGTTTTACCTATATCGATAAAACTTATCTCTTCTTTTAAAAATTTATCAATTGCATATTCATTGGCAGTGTTTATAACAATTCCTAAATCAGGCTTGTTTAAAACTAAATCTTTGATTTCCCAGACAGGATATCTTTTTTTGTCAATTTTTCTAAATTCAAGTGAACCGATTTCCAAAAGATTTAAAGGCTCTAAAATTTTATCTTCAACTTTCTCTAAAACCGCGTAAGCGATGGGAAGTTTCATATCTGTTTTGCTTATATGAGCAGTAGTGGAACCGTCCCTCCATTCCACCAAAGCATGAATTACAGATTTTGTCTCTATAAAAGCGTCTATGTTTACAGTATCAAACAGCCATCTTGCTTCAAGAAGTTCAAAAAGTTTGTTAACCATACTCGCTGAATCAATGGTGATTTTAACCCCCATAGACCAGTTTGGATGTTTTAATACATCTTTCAATGATGCGTTTTCTATTTTATCAATTGGCCAGTCCCTAAGCGCGCCTCCACTTGCGGTAATGTATAGTTTGATAAATGGGGAGATGAGTGGATGGGTGGATGGGTTTGAAGTGGAAAGTGTTGAGTTTTTAGTTTTTAGTTTTGAATTTTGATTTAAATAATTTTCATTTTCCATTTTCCATTTTTCATTTAAAAGATACCAAAGCCCAAAATGTTCACTGTCAATAGGGGTAATATTTGAAGTATTTATAAACTTACCGGCAATTACAAGAGATTCTTTATTTGCAAGAGCTATTTTTTTATTAAGCTCCTGGGCTTTTAGTGTAGGTTTAAGTCCGGCTTCTCCCACAAGTGCATTTACCACAAAGTTTGAACCGGCTTTTTCCAAAACTTCTAAAATAGCTTCTTCACCCCATAAAACTCCATCAAAATCTATTTTTTTGGCAGTTTGTTTATCTTTTACAACTACATATTTTGGTTTAAACTCTTTTATCTGCTTATTTAATAATTCATAATTATTTCCAGCTACTAAAACTTCAATATCAAGATTATACCTTCTTGCAATTTCAAGGGTATTTGTGCCTATACTGCCGGTAGAACCTAAAATTATCATATATTTCCTAATGAAATAATCATAGCCCACATAAGCGGCGCTCCAAAAAGATATCCATCAACCCTGTCAAGAACTCCTCCGTGTCCTGGAAGTATATTTCCGCTGTCTTTAACTCCTGCATTTCTTTTAAGATAACTTTCAAACAAATCCCCAAATACACTTGCAACACTTACAAAAAATGAAATCATTAAAGAAGTAAAAAAGTCAAAAAACATTAACCCGATAAATGCACCTGTTATGCTTCCGCTGAGAACCCCTCCAATAACACCTTCCCATGTTTTATTAGGAGATGTCGGGCTAAACTTTTTTTGAATAAATTTTTTACCAAAATTTTTACCTGTTACATAAGCCATCGAATCGGTCAGAGCAATTATTACAATTAGCCATAAAAGACTTTTCATCCCAGAAGTTATATAAAGCTCTTCTAAAAGCATTAAAGGCACAAACGGATAAACAGCCAATGATGTCAGTCTCATATCGTTTTGATAATAAGCCACATACCCAGCTATTACTATAACACCTACAACTGCAATAAAAACAGGGTTGACAAATATTGCAAAGACACTCATAACAGTTAAAAAATAAAAAACCCTCTCATCTTTTATATCAAACAGATTTTTTGCTTCATATAATGCTGCTATTGTAATTAAAGCTATCACAAGATTTGTTAAAAAAAGGTTATTTATAAATCCTACTGCAAGCAAAAACACTACTAAAACTATAGACGTTATCAGTCTTTCTTTCATTCTAAGCCTTTATATCCAAATGTTTTATTTCTCTTTCCACATCTTCTTTTGAATCGTCATCGGGCAAAATTTTTTCAACTTTTTCAACCTGTTTTATTTTTTCAACTTTGTCGATTTTTTCTTTTTCTATCAGTTTTTTAACTTCCTCACTTGCTATTTCCCTTGCAACATGGTCTGCCGCCACTGTTGAAGCTACATGCATATTTTGATTTATTAATGTTATTTGTCCTATAAGTCCCATAATAAATCCTTTTTTAATTGTAACATATTAAACTTATCGGGACAAAGGAAATTTTATTTAGCAAAAAATAAACTGGACTATATCTAATAAATTCATTTCATTCCGCTCATATCCAATCATCTAATTCCAGATTACTCTTCCCTGCTTCCTAATCAACCTTAACCTTTAATGTCGAATACTTACCATACTCCACATTTGCGCCCTCTTTAACCTTTACAAATTTTCTTCTTGTAAAATCCACTTCCCCTTCATCCTTACCGCTGAATGCCACTGCAAGTTTTGCAGCTTCATTTAATACTTTTTGAGGAATTTGAAGTTTATTGTTTTTAATTATTACATGGGCTCCCGGATAATTTTTGATATGAAGCCAGTAATCGTTTGCATTTGCATTTTTTAGTAATTTTATATTTCCTTTTTCGTTTTTACCTACTAATATCATATAATCATCAAACATAAATTTGGCAATATTTTCATCCTCTTTTTTCTCTTTTTTTTCAGGTTTATAAATATTAAGCTCAGCCAGACTTTTTGCATTTTCGACAAGTTTTTTATAATTTTCCAGAAAATTAAGCTGGTCTTGAAGATATTTTTTCTCAATTTCAAGATTTTTTGCTTTTTGTCTCATTTTTTTTGAAAGTTTATAAAAATAATTGCCAACTTCATTTACATTTTTAAGCTCAGGCAGAGGAATGGTTATCTCATTTCCTTCAAAATCTTTGGTTTTTAACTCTTTCATATATGGTTTTATCTTATGAAGGTTTGCCATAGCCACATCTGCGTAAAGTTTATATTTTTCAGATTTTTTAATAAGTTTTTCCTGATTTTCAAGTGAGTTTATTTTTTTTTGAATTTGTTTAATTTTTTTATTGATTTTATTTAAAATAGATTCTTTTTTTTGATTTAGTCTGTTTTGATATTTTTTATTAAAAAGCTCTTTTGTATATTCTTCTAAATCATCAATTTCAAATTCTTTTTCTTTTATTTCAATAGGA
>JALTBU010000295.1 GCA_027008345.1 Nautiliaceae bacterium
TCATTATCATATTTTACTAAAACTTTACTTTCAGCTTTATCAAAAGCATTTTGAAGTAATTCATATAACACTCTTCCTGCATATTCTTCTGATACTTGCTTAATTTGACCACTTTGTTGTTTATAAGTTTCTATTCCAAGATTTGCATAATATTTCCAATGATTTTCAAAAATTTCTTCAATATTTTTCATTTCTTTCCCTTTTTACTTTTTTATTTTCAATTGCTATTATTTCAATCCTTTAAATATTCTCTTATTTCTTTTTTTATCTCTTCATCCAGCCATTTAGGCTCAATTACTTTAATTTGAGGTAAAAAACCTTTTATAAATCTTTTAACTTCCATTTCATGGGTTATTTTTATTTCAAACAAACTTCCATCAGATAATATTTCTATCTCTTTTTGGGTAGGATTTAAAGGAATCCTTTTTAAATATTCACTTGCCCACTCATCAGCTTTTAAAATAACCTTAAAAGGCTCTTTATCAGGTTCAAACCATATATTTATGGCATTATCAAGTTTTTCGAGAAATGTTGGAGGAATTTCAAAAGTTTTATCTGTTTTAGTTATATTTTTCATAGATTTTAAGTGAAAAGTTTTATATTTATCACCATCAAGAGCTAAAAGATACCAATACCCTTCAAAATTAGCAATTTTAAGAGGTTTTACTTCATATTCGTATCCGTTATCATATGTAAATTTGATAACTCTTTTTTGTTTTATGGCATTTTCTATTAAATTGATTTCTGCAATATAATCTCCAATGTTTTCGATATGAAGTTTTATATAAGTTGATAAAGAATTTTGTTTAATTTTTTTAATAAAATCTTTTATATCATTGTAAAATCCTGCTTCTTTTGCAAAATTTTCAATTGCTTCAATTGCACCTGTAATTTTAGGATTATAATTTGCAAGTCTAAATTTTCTGCCAACTTTCTCAATAGAAAATCCTGCATCTGGCAAATATTCGTTTAAATATCTACTGGCAGTCCTTTCACTCATATCATAATCATCCATGAGTCCCTTAATTGTCACATACCCGCCACTGTATAAAATATTGAGAATTTTAAGGAGATTGTTTAGAGTATCTTTTGTTCTCATCACAAACCTTTTTATACAATTGTAATAAATTATATGTCATTATGTGGCTGGTTTAGCATACAAATTAAGTTACTAAATAAAGTATTAAAATTTTTTTGTTAATAATCTACTTTTATTCAATAACTCATATTTTATTTAATTTACAATTTAATTAGATTTAATTATAACATTGGATTTGACAACTTTACTACTTTTTAAATTCCGATTTATATATTTCATACTCTTCTTTAAAACTATTTCACTCCAATTTTATAAGAATCACTACAAAAATATTTCTCATAAACTTTTTCAAGCTCTTTCATTAAAAATGTGCCTTTTAAATATTTCGAATTAGATTTAAAAGATTATCATCATTTAGAAAAATAAATCAATAATTTTTTTCTCAAAACTTCTAATGCAAATATTTTATTTTATGGACATAAGTGAACAGTAAAAACCGAGCTTGCAAAGCTTTTAGCTAAACTCTATATTTAATAGTATTTATGAAATAAATTAACTTTATAAAGATAACAAACCTATTGATACTTTAAAAAGATTAAAAAATTACAAATTTGCTCAATATATTTTTAAAAAGGAACTAACTAAATCACTAAATCAATTGTTAAAACTTTAGATGTTAAAAATAATTTTTGGACTATCAGATGGAGTATCGAAGATTTAAGATTTTTTGAAATTGCCGAAATTTAGGAATTTTGTGTGGATTAAATGGTACCGGCGGTGGGACTCGAACCCACATGAGCTAGGCTCACCGGATTTTGAGTCCGGCGCGTCTACCAGTTCCGCCACGCCGGCAAAAATAGGGAATGAAATTATAATTCATTCCCGTTTAAAAATCAAGTTATTTTTTATTAACTAATTCTTTAAGCTGTTTACCAACTTTGAATTTTACTGATTTTGTTTCAGGAATTTTAACTTCTTTGCCAGTTCCAGGTACTCTTGCAACTCTTGGAGCTCTTGTTACAACTTCAAAGCTACCAAATCCGATGAAACTTACTTTTTCTCCTTTTTTAAGAGCTTCTTCGATTGTTTCGATAGTTGCTGAAATTACTTCGTTTACATCTTTTTTGCTAAGACCTGTCTTTTCAGCCACCTTAGCAATTAGTTCAGTTTTTTTCATTTTTCCTCCTTTTTTGGAATACAAAAAATTTTACTCTTTTTTTTATTTAAAAATCAAGTGTTTATGGGAATTTTTGTTATAATTTTGCTAAAAAAGGCATAAAATGCAGGCATGTGAACTACCAAGCGCGAATAAAGCTGATAAAAACCTTTGTGAAATTTTAAAAGAATCAAAAACCATTGTGGTTGTGGGACTTTCTCCAAAATCTCACAGAGCTTCAAACCAGGTGGCGAAATATATGCAGGATAAGGGATATAAAATCATACCTGTTTATCCAAGAGAAGATGAAATTTTAGGTGAAAAAGTGTATAGAAGTTTAGATGATATTGATTTTGAAGTTGATATTGTAGATATTTTCAGAAAAGGAGAAGATACTCCCCCAATAGTTGAAAAGGCTGTTAAACTTCCCGGTGTGAAATGTGTTTTTTTGCAAGAAGGTGTTACAAACGAAAAATCAAAAGAGATAGCTCAAAATGCAGGGATTTTTTATGTTGAAGACAAATGTCTGATGGTAGAACATAAAAGATGTGTAAATGAAGGTCTTTTATGATACCTTTGGAAAGAATAAAAGAAGCGCATAACAGAGTAAAAAAAGTTATTTACAAAACACCTTTTGCACATGCTCCTACGCTTTCACAAAAAGTTGGAAATGAGATATATTTAAAAAAAGAAAACCTTCAAACCACCGGAGCTTTTAAGCTTAGAGGGGCATTTAATAAAATAGCATCACTTCCAGAAGAAAAAAGAAAAAAAGGCGTAATTGCCGCAAGTGCTGGAAATCATGCACAGGGAGTCGCATTCAGTGCCAATTATTTTAATATTCCTTCAATAATTGTAATGCCTGAGGCCACTCCTCTTACAAAAGTCAGTGGGGTAAAAGAATATGGGGGTGAAGTGGTTCTTGCGGGAAATAATTATGATGAAGCATATGAACATGCACTCAAACTTGCAGAAGAAAAGGGACTTGAATTTATCCATCCTTTTGCGGATGAAGATGTAATGGCCGGACAGGGGACTATCGCACTTGAAATGCTCGAAAAAGTTCCCGATTTGGATTATATAATAGTTCCTATCGGAGGAGGGGGATTAATAAGCGGTATTGCAAGCGCTGCTAAACAGATTAATCCTCATATTAAGATTATAGGTGTTACCGCTGCGGGTGCACCTGCTATGAGACTTAGTTTTTTAAGCGGAAGTGTCCAGGACAGTGCGTATGTAAAAACAATTGCTGATGGTATAGCTGTAAGAGACACTTCACCTGTGACTTTTGAAATTATTAAAGAAATTGTTGATGATATTGTTGAAGTGGATGATGAGGAGATTGCAAATGCAATTCTTTTTTTGATGGAAAGACAAAAAGTTGTTGTAGAAGGTGCAGGTGCTGTGGGAGTTGCCGCCCTTCTTCATCATAAAATAAAATTCGGAGCTCCTAAAAAAGTAGGTGTTGTACTAAGCGGTGGAAATATAGATGTTACAATGATAAATCTTATTATTGAAAAAGGTCTTTTAAAATCACATAGAAAAATGAAACTTGTTATAACTCTTGTTGATAAACCGGGGGCTTTGATGAAACTGACAGAAATACTCGCCGAGCAAAAAGCAAATATTGTATCTATTGGATATGACAGGACTGATTTAAATCTTGCAATCGGTGATGCAAATGTATCTATTGCACTCGAAACAAGGGGATTAGAGCATCAAGAAGCTATTAAAAGAGCTCTTCATAAGCACGGTTTCAGATTTGTTGTAGAGTAATCGTGTGTGAATTAGTTGAGGCAGAATTGGTAGATGAGTGGATTGGTGAATGAGTTTATAAAATATAAAAATTAATTTAAATGATACGAATTATTAGTAAAAAAGGAGAAATTAAATGAGTAAATATGAAGTGGTTATAGGGCTTGAAGTTCACGTACAGCTTAATACAAAAACAAAAATTTTCTGCAACTGTCCAACTTCTTTTGGAGATGAGCCAAATACAAATACATGTCCTACATGTCTTGGACTTCCGGGGGCTTTGCCTGTTATGAATAAAGAGGCAGTTAAAAAAGCCGTAATGTTTGGAAAAGCTGTAAATGCGAAAATAAATAAAATTTCAACTTTTGAGAGAAAAAACTATTTTTATCCAGACCTTCCAAAAGGCTATCAAATTTCTCAGTTTGTTGTACCGATAGTAGAAAATGGAGAAATTTTCCTTGATAATGGTAAAAAAATAGGAATAACAAGAGCACATCTTGAAGAAGATGCAGGTAAAAATATTCATGAAGGCGATGTGAGTAAAGTGGATTTAAACAGAGCCGGAACGCCTCTGCTTGAAATTGTAAGTGAGCCTGATATGAGAAGTAGTGATGAGGCCATTGAATATCTTAAAAAACTTCATGCAATAGTAAGGTATCTTGGAATCAGTGATGCAAATATGCAAGAAGGCTCATTCAGATGTGATGCAAATGTCTCAGTTAGACCAAAAGGACAAAAAGAATTCGGTACAAGAGTTGAGATTAAAAACCTTAACTCATTCAGATTTATTAAACAGGCTATCGAATATGAGATTGAAAGACATATAGAAGCGTACGAATATGATGAATATGAAGATGAAGTTGTTCAGGAAACAAGGCTTTTTGATACAAAATCAGGTGAAACTAAAAGTATGAGGGGTAAAGAAGAATCAGCTGATTACAGATATTTTCCTGATCCTGATTTGCTTCCGCTTGAAGTTCCTGATGAATTTTTTGATATTGAAATACCTGAGCTTCCACATGAAAAAAAACAAAGATATATGGAAGAATATAAACTAAAAGAATATGATGCCGGAGTTCTTACAAGTGAACCGGAACTTGCTAAATTTTTTGAAAAAATGATTGAGCTTGGTGTTGAACCTAATGCTGCAAACAGATGGCTTGCAATTGAACTTCTCGGAAGACTCAATAAAGCCGGAATTTCTATTGAAAATTCTCCTGTGTCTGCCCAAAAACTTGCATTGATTGCAATTAGAGAAAAAGAAGCCGTAATAAGCGGTGCAGGGGGTAAAAAAGTACTTGATTTGTTGATGGAAGAAGATATAGAAGTTGACGAGGCTATTGAAAAACTCGGACTTAAACAGGTAAGTGATGAGGGTGCTATTGAAAAAATAGTTGATGAAGTGTTGAGTGCAAATGAAGATAAAGTAGCAGAATACAAAGCCGGGAAAGAAAAACTTTTCGGATTTTTTGTAGGACAGGTTATGAAAGCAAGCAAAGGAAAAGCAAATCCTCAAATTGTCAATAAAATATTAAAAGAAAAATTATCGTGAAAAAAGCCTTAAAAAAGACTTATATAACTTTTAAAGAACATACTCCTAAAAAAGCAGTAATAAAACTTATTATTGCTTTTGCTTTTTATCTTGATTCAAATCAGACATATAACAAAATCAAAAGATTTTTTTGGCGTTTAATGAATGATGACGGTTTTGTTTATAAAAAATTTTTTGATTCTTTTATGTTTGTTCTGGTATTGATGAGTGTAGGAATTTTACTTTATGATATAAAGCATGAGATTCATCCTCTTTTGGAAGATTTTGATTACTATTTTATCACAGGAATGTTTTTGATTGAATATATTGTAAGAGTCTGGGTTTATAATGATATACATAAAATTGTAATTCAGGAATATGAAGAAGCCACATTTTTAGGAAGAGAGTTTAGTCTCTCAAATGTCTTAAAAGAAATTATTGCTAAAAAATGGGAATATATTAAAACTCCGTTTGCAATTATAGACCTTTTGGCAATACTTCCAGGATACAGACCTCTTAGAATTTTCAGAATTTTTGTTATTTTCAGACTTTTTAAACTTATCAGATATGTAAGAAGTATAAATACCTTTATTGAAGTATTAGCAAATAAAAAATTTGAACTTTTTATATTACTTTTAGCAGTTACATTTGTTACTTTTATAGGTGGGGCAGTTATTTATGTATTTGAAGCTCATGACAATCCTAAAATTCATAATCTATTTGATGCAATTTACTGGTCTTTGATTACAGTTTCAACTGTTGGTTACGGTGATATTACACCGGTAACGGATGAGGGCAAAGTACTCACAATGATACTTATTATTTTCGGTATCGGTTTTATTTCATTTGCTACTTCAATTATTGCCACTGCTTTTGCAGAAAAACTCGAACAGCTCAAAGCTGAAAGAGTAGTCAGGGAAGCAAAATCAATGGAAGATATTTACCTTATATGCGGATATTCAAACGAAGCGGAAATATTGTGTGAAAGATTTAGGAGAGAAAATCAGGATTTTATTGTTGTAGATATAAATGAAAAGAGGGTAAATCAGGCTATTATGAAAAATTATATTGCATTAAAAGGCGATGTTACAGATAGGGAATTTTTGAAAAAACTTAATTTTGATAATATTTCCAAAATTTTTGTTTTGACAAATGATGATATAGCAAATGCTTTTATAATTTTAAGTCTTAGATTTTTGAAAAAAGAAATAATTGCTCTTGCAAATGATGAAAGAAATATTTCAAAATTCCAAAAAGCAGGAGCCTCTTTTGTAGTTGTTCCTACTGTAGTAACGGCTATTTTGATGGCAGAATATATAGGAAATCCTGTTACGTTTGAAGTAATTGATGCTATTTTAACAGAAAAAAGAAATGCTGTTATTGATGAAATTATAGTTATTGAAAATTCCATTCTTGATGGAAAACTTATAGGAGAAATTAATTTTGATAAATATAAACTTTTGCTTTTTGGTGTTTTGAAAAAAGACGGTTCTAAACTATTAAATGAAACTTTTAAAATAAGCGAAAAACATTTTTATTTTAATCCTCCTTTTGATTTAAAACTTGAAGCAGGTGATATAATTGTTGTCATGGGATATAGTGTAAGTGTTAATTATTTTAAATACCTTGTAGAAAGAAGTAGTATATGAGAACTGTACTTTTTGGATTTGACGATTTTGGGGAAAAAGTTGCAAAAAACTTAGGTAAAAGAGAGCTTATTGTAGTTGTTTTTAATGATGAAGAAGAAAAAAGGGCAAAAGACAAACTTTTTCATGTAATTAAATTTAGAGAAATAGATGATGATGAATTAAAAGAGCTCGATGAATTTGATATTGCTATTGCTACATTAAAAGATGAAGATAAAAACCTTTTTTTGTGTCTTTCATTAAGAGAGCTGTTTTCTGATATTAAAATTGTAGCAAAGGTAAGTGAAAAAGGAAATGAGTATAAATACAAGCTTGCAGGAGTTAATAAAACGATTAATCCTTATGAGGTTACTGCAAATAGAATTATGACGATATTAAAAAGACCTCTTACGTTAAAAATTATAGAAGAAATTATATTTGAAGATAATAATCTTTCTTTTATGGAAATTGAAATACCAAAGGGTTCTTTTCTTGATGGTAAATATATAAAAGATGTAGATAAAGAAATTGCTAAAAATTATAATATATTGATAATTGCAATTGTAGATAAAGAAATGAGCTCAAATGTTCAGTTTGTCACAAAAGGAATTAACCATAAACTTGATGCCGAAGATATTCTTGTAGTTGTAGGTGATAAAGATGATATTGAAAGATTCAGAGATGATTTAAATATTTTTTTACCCAAAGGAATTGAAAATGATTAGTGTTATAGGTGCTGGGGCTTGGGGTAGTGCTCTTTTTTATGCATTAAAAGAAAAAAATACTAATATTGTAATTACATCAAGACATAAAAGAGATATGGAAAATTTTGTATCAATTGATGAAGCATTAAAGAATGAATATCTTATTATTGTGATTGCAGCTCAAGCAATTAGCGAATTTTTGGAGGAACATAAAGACAAATTAACAAATAAAAAAATATTATGTGCAAGCAAAGGTATAGATACTAAAAAACTTAAATTTCTTAATGAAATTTTTGAAGAATATATTGATATTGAAAATTTAGCTTTTGTATCAGGTCCTTCATTTGCTAAAGAAGTAAGAGAAAAGCGTCCTACTGCACTTGTAGTAGCCTCTAAAAATAAAAAATTAAGAGAAAAATTTGCTTCTTTTTTCCCTGATTTTATTAAAACATATACTGATGACGATATTTATGGAGTTGAAGTCGCAGGAGCGTATAAAAATGTAATTGCGATTGCGGCAGGTATTTGTGAAGGATTAAATCTTGGTAATAATGCAAGGGCCGCTTTAATTTCAAGAGGACTTGTAGAAATGGACAGATTCGGGGAATATTTCGGTGCAAAAAAAGATACTTTTTTAGGAGTTGCCGGAAGTGGAGATTTGTTTTTGACGGCAAGTTCTACAATGAGCAGGAATTTTAGAGTTGGACTTAATCTCGCAAAAGGTAAAATTCTTGATGATATTTTAATTGAACTTGGAGAAGTTGCCGAAGGAGTTTATACTACAAAATCTATACATTTGCTTTCTAAAAAACATAATATTTATACACCTATTGCAAATGAAGTTTATCAGATAATATATGAAGGTAAGAAAGTAAAAAAAAGTTTAAAAGATTTACTTTCTTAATCTTTAATCGGAGATTTTTTAGCTGCATCAATTGCTATATAAAGCATCATACCAGTTGCAATTACACATAAAGCTATTGCTATAAATCCACTAAATCCCATTTTTTCTCCTTTTTTGTTTTGATTATTATAGCAAAAAAAATTTCAAATCAATAAATTATGTGAAAAAGTATGTGAATAAATGGTAAAATTTTACAAAAAAGTGGAAAAATATGAGACTTGATGAATACTTGGTTAAAAATGGTTATGTTGCAAGCAGAAATAAAGCAAAAGAATTAATTAAATCATCAAAAGTTAAAGTTAATGGAAAAATAGAAACTAAGCCTTCATTAAAAATTAATAATTCTGAAATTGAAATTTTAGAAAAAGTTTATGTCAGCAGAGCTGCATGGAAACTTAAAAATTATCTTGAAAAATATAATATTTCGTTTAAAAATAAAAATATTATTGATGTAGGAAGTTCAACAGGTGGGTTTAGTGAAATAGCACTTGAAAAAGGTGCTAAAAAAGTAGTATGTGTTGATGTGGGAAAAGATCAACTGCATCCAAAAATAAGACAAAATACAAAGGTTGAAGTTTATGAAAATACCGATATAAGAAATTTTACATATTCTGAAAAATTTGATATATTGGTCAGCGATGTGAGTTTCATATCTCTTCTTAAAATTTTTGATAAATTAAATGAATTAAGTGATGAAATGATACTGCTTTTCAAACCTCAGTTTGAAGTAGGCAAGGAAGCTAAACGTGATAAAAAAGGTGTTGTGACTGACAACGAAGCTATTCAAAAAGCAAGAGAAATTTTCGAAAAATATGTAAGTAAGGATTTTGAAATTTTAAGAAGTGAAGAATCAAGTATTAAAGGTAAAGAAGGAAATATAGAATATATTTATCATTTAAGGAGAAAAGTTGATTAAAAGATATCCGACAAGAAAAATAAAAATAAGAGATGTAGAAATTGGAGGAGATGCTCCAATTAGTGTTCAGTCAATGACATATTCAAAAACAAAAGATATAAATTCCACACTTGAACAAATTAACAGACTTTATTTTGCAGGGGCTGATTTGGTTAGGGTTGCAGTTTTAGACGAAGAAGATGCTACTGCTTTAAAAGAGATAGTAGAAAAATCACCTCTGCCAATAATTGCAGATATTCATTTTAATTATAAATTAGGGCTAAAAGCAGCTGAATATGTAGATGCCCTGAGGATTAACCCGGGTAATATCGGAGGGAAAGAAAGAGTGAAAGAAGTAGTTAAAGCTTGTAAAGAGCGTAATCTTCCAATAAGAATCGGAGTAAATGCTGGAAGTTTGGAAGAGCATCTTGAAAATAAATACGGGCAGACTCCAAAAGCTATGGTAGAGAGTGCTCTTTGGCATATTAAATTTTTAGAAGATTTGGATTTTTTTGATATAAAAGTGTCTTTAAAAGCCAGTGATGTATTAAGAACTGTTGAGGCATACAGAATGCTAAGACCGCTTGTGGAATATCCGTTTCATTTGGGAGTTACAGAAGCCGGGACTAAATTTCACGCTACAATTAAATCTGCTGCTGCTTTTGGAGCATTATTGCTTGAAGGGATAGGTGATACTCTTAGGGTTTCAATAACAGGTGAGCTTGAAGAAGAAATTAGAGTTGGAAAAGCCATACTTAAAGATTTAGGCCTTTTAAAAGAAGGTGTAAATATTATATCATGTCCTACATGCGGAAGAATTGAAGTGGATTTGCCTCCAATTGTGGAAGCGGTAGAAGAAGCTACAAAACATATAAAAAAACCACTTAATCTCTCAGTTATGGGATGTGTGGTAAATGCAATAGGAGAGGCAAAAGAAGCGGATGTTGCCATTGCATGTGGGAAAGGATTTGGACTTATTATGAAAAAAGGTGAAGTTATTGGAAAATATCCTGAGAGTGAACTTTTAGAAAAATTTTTGGAAGAAGTTAAAAAGGAGGCTGAATAATGGGTAATACAGGATTAATTATAGGTGTTGGAATAATGATATTTTCTTTGGCATTTATATTTTTATTTATTCTTTTTATACCAAATAAAGTTACAAAAGAAAAACTGATAAAAATTATAGGTGAAGAAAATATTGAAAAAATAAAACAGGCAAAAGATGAAGATGAAATAAAAGAAATAATTAGAAGTCTTCCTAAAAAAAATAAAAATAAATTAAAAACACTTCTCGAATCTCAGGATATCAGAGATGTATTAAAAGCTCTTCACGAACATATTTTACACTAAATCGGGATTAATTACCATCTCTTCTATTTCAATGGTTAAATCTTCTTTTTGAGGATTTATAATTTTGTATTTATCTTCATTTTGCGATAAAATTATACCTATATCAACCGGATTGTTTGTAGATTTTAGCTGTTTGATAATTTCATTATCATCTGTTTGAATATATTTTGATTTCATTTCAAGTGTATTATGAGCGTCTTTATATGGATATGTGATTTTTATTATCATTTTAACTCCTTTATAAGAATTTTAACATAAAAGGTAAAAAATTGAATTTATATAATATTGACATTGAAAGAGGACTTTTAAGTGCTATTTTATTTGATGGAAAAGTATATGAAGATGTTGCGGCTATTCTAAAACCCAATGATTTTTATCTCCCTTTTCATCAGGCTGTTTTTGAAACAATGGAAGAGCTGTATAAAAAAGATCTTCCGATTGATGAGATTTTTTTAAGAGATGAGCTTAAGAAAAAAAACAAATTTGATGAAGAACTTTTTTTAGAAATTTTGGGGACTGCACCGGTTGAAGCTGTTGAAGTTTATGCAAAAGAGCTTAAAGATTTGGCTACAAAAAGAGAGCTTATACATCTGTCAAATGAAATAAAAAAAATAGTATTGGAAGAGGATAAAAAAGCTGTTGAAGAAGTTGAGGAAATCCAAAGTAAGCTGTTCTCAATTGCCACATCAAATTTAGCGGGGGATTTTAAAAATTCATTGAATGTAGTTCAGGATACACTTGAATTTATTAAAACACAGGCTGCTAAAAAAAATAAAATTGTTACAGGACTTGATACCGGTTTTGTGGAATTAAATAGAATGACAAGCGGATTTGGTGAAGGTGATTTGATAATTATAGCGGCAAGGCCGTCAATGGGGAAAACAGCATTTGCACTCAATCTTGCTTTAAATGTAGTTAAACAGGACAAAGGTGTTGCAATTTTTTCTCTTGAAATGCCGGCAGAACAGTTAATGCTTAGAATGCTGAGTGCAGCTGGAAGAATACCTTTGCAGGATATTAGAAGAGGAAGTTTAAATGAAGAAGAGTGGAGCAAACTCAGTGCAATTGCAGATGAACTTTCTCAAAAGCCATTGTTTGTTGATGATGAAGGATATATAAACATTCATACGATAAGAGCAAAGCTCAGAAAACTTAAAGCCCAAAATCCTGATTTGTCTTTGGCAGTTATAGATTATTTACAGCTTATTGCATCAGATCAAAGAGAAAGGCATTTGGCAATTGCTGAGATTTCAAGAAGCCTTAAATTATTGGCCCGCGAGCTTCAAATACCTATAATTGCACTCTCTCAGCTAAATAGAGCACTTGAAAGCAGACCAAATAAACGACCGATGCTAAGTGATTTAAGAGAATCGGGAGCAATTGAGCAAGATGCTGATATTATTATGTTTATTTACAGAGATGATGTATATAAAGCAATGGAAGCAAAACAAAAACAAAAAGAAGCCCTTGAAAAAGGAAAAGCTCTTGAAATTGACTTTAAAGAAAAAGAAGTTGAAGATGCCGAAATTATTATAGGAAAACAAAGAAACGGACCAACAGGGACAGTTGAGATGCTTTTCCATAAAAAATATACGCTATTTACAGATAAAGTAAGTGAAGTTAGAGAAATAGAACCTACAACTGCTCAGATAGAAGTTCCTGAAATTTAAATGAAATGTTAAAAGTTAAAAATGAAAAAACAGTAGTAATTTTATTGTTTATATTTTTAGCATTTATTTTAAGAATTCAAATCTCTTTTTTTAATTTTTTGAATTTTATTGATAAACCTGTAAGAGAAATTAATGTCAAAGTTATAAATCAATATAAAAAGAAAAATTATTATGTTTTAAAATTAAAAAATCGTCAATTAACATTTTATACCATATCAAGGGATAATCTTAAATACCTTTTAAACGAAAATATTACTCTTAAAATTTTTACAAAAAATATTACCTTTTGGGGCTACATAACTAAATTTTATGCCCCTTCTTTTGATTTGAAACTTTTGGACGCCTCTTTTTTAGATAAATGGATTGAAAATCAGCATAGTAATAAAAAGGCTATAAATATTTACAAAGCCTTGTTTTTAGGAGAATCAATTGATTATGAAACCAGGCAAGAATTAAGCTCGCTTGGGATTTCTCACCTTTTTGC
>JALTBU010000296.1 GCA_027008345.1 Nautiliaceae bacterium
AGTAAATCTCCAATATGAGGCGAGAGAATAACTTTGTCTTTAAAACTTAGTGCAATAGTGTTTTTTTGGTTAGCTCCCACCGCTAAAATTTTTGGTTTTATTTTTTTATTCAGACTAAAACTTTTAGGAGCGAATCCTCGTGAGAGTCTGTATGTTAAAATTTTATCATCAACACAAGTTAAAACACTATCATCACAAGCATTTATAATATCTCTATTGTAATCTAACACAAAATCCACAACATTTCCAAGTTTTTCATTTAACTCCTCAAAACTTCTAATAATTGGCTCATTTGAAATATTTGCACTTGTAGCAATAATCGGAAAATCAATAAATTCAAATAAAAGATAATGAATTGGAGTATAAGGCAAAAAAACACCGTATCTGTCTATATTATCAGCTATGCCTTTTAATTCTTTTTTCTTTTTTACCACAACTATCGGTTTTTCTTTTGAAGTTATAATTTTTTCTTCAAAATCATTAATTTCACAATATTTTTTAATTTGCTCTATATCTTTAAACATCATGGCAAATGGTTTAGATGGACGATGTTTTCTTTTTCTAAGTTCTTTAATGGCTTCTTCATTTGTAGCATCACAGACTAAATGAAATCCGCCAAGTCCTTTAACTGCTCCAATTTTACCTTCTTTTAAAAACTCTGATATATGCTTAAAAATATTTTTTACTTTTCTCAACTCTCCACTCTCAATACTCCACTCTCCACTCTTTACTTTTAACTCTTCCCATTTGCCGTTTTCCATCTTTAATTTTAAATTAAGTTCCGGTCCGCATTCATAACAACTTATTGGCTGAGCGTGATATCTTCTATCAAATGGATTATTATATTCACTCTCACAATTTTTACACATTTTAAATTTTTTCATTGAAGTGTTTTTTCTATCATAGGGAATATTTTCAATAATAGTATATCTTGGACCACAGTTTGTACAGTTTATAAACGGATAAAAAAATCTTCTGTTGTTTTTATCAAACATCTCTTTCAAGCAATCATCACATACAGCAATATCAGGTGAAATGAATGTAGTTTTAGAAGT
>JALTBU010000297.1 GCA_027008345.1 Nautiliaceae bacterium
TATATAATGCTTGCTAAAGTTGATTTAAAAACAGCGCAAAATTTAAAATATTTATTAAAAGTTTTAGATAAAAAAAGAACATTTTTAGCAGATAAAAACGGAATTAGAAGAGGATATTATATAGAAGATTTTGCTTTTAAAAGAGTTTATCCTTATAACGATACCCTTGAGCCTGTTTTAGGAAGATATAGAGAGGATACAAAAAGGGGTGAAAACGGATTAGAAGAGTATTATGATGGATATCTTTCTCCTAGACAAAACGGATTTATAAAAGGTAACAGGGATGTTTATGGAAATATAATTTATGATAAAGATGTTAAAATCGTCCATCCTATAAACGGGGGAGATTTAAAGCTTAATATTAATCTTGTTTTACAAAGAAAAATAGAAAAACTTTTATCCATTCAAAAAGAAAAATTTAAAGCAGATGAGGTAATGGCTGCAGTTATGGATTCTAAAAGTGGAAAAATTTTAGCTTTAGCCTCATCAAATAGATATAATCCTAATTTTGTAAGGAAAAAAGATATTAAAAATATGAAGATAGGTTTTATAAGAACTCTTTATGAACCAGGTTCTGTTATGAAACCTATAACTTTTGCGATTTTACTTCAAAACAATAAAGTAAATCCTTATGAAACTCTAAAAGCTTATAATGGGAAATGGAAACCTAAGTGGAGGCGAACATATATAAGAGATGATGAGCCTTTTAAATGGCTTAGTGCTGAGAATGCTTTGGTTTATTCAAGTAATATTGTTATTTCACAATTAGCTCTAAGACTTACTAATAAAGAGTTTTACAGGGGACTTGTTAATTTTGGGCTTGGCAAAAAAAGCGGAGTTGATTTACCTTATGAATTAAAAGGGTATATTCCTAACATTATAAAACTTAAATATCCAATTTTTGAATCCACCACCGCTTATGGATATGGGATAATGGTAAATTTTATGCAGATTTTAAAGATTTATAACTCTTTTAATAACTCCGGAATAGAAATTATTCCTAAAATTGCCAATGTTCCTACAACATATAAAAGGGTAATAAGTGCTAAAA